>VEPD01000360.1 GCA_012027035.1 Ruminiclostridium sp.
AAAGCATAATAATTTGGGTGGTACCGCGTGAGTTATTACCTCTCGTCCCTTACAAGGATTGAGAGGTTTTTTATATTAAAAATGGTGGAGGCCGCTATGTACAAAAAAGTGACAACAGATCTGAATTTTGTTCAAAGGGAAAAGGAAATACTGAAATACTGGAAAGAAAACAAAATATTTGAAAAAAGCCTTAAGTTCAGGGAAGGACGTCGGCATTTCACCTTTTATGACGGGCCGCCGACGGCCAATGGAAAACCGCATATAGGTCATATTCTTACACGCGTGGTAAAGGATATCGTGCCGAGATTCAAATCCATGAAGGGCTTCAACGTACTGAGAAAAGCCGGCTGGGATACACATGGCCTTCCTGTTGAGCTTGAGGTGGAAAAGCTCCTTGGAATAAACGGCAAGCCTGAAATAGAAAAGTACGGTGTGGAGCCTTTTATTCAAAAATGCAAGGAAAGCGTGTGGAAGTACAAACGCGAGTGGGAGGATATGAGTGACCGTGTCGGTTTCTGGGCCGATATGGAAAACCCTTATGTCACCTATGACAATAATTATATCGAATCCGAGTGGTGGGCTCTGAAACAAATATGGAACAAAGGCCTGCTTTATAAAGGACATAAAATAGTTCCTTATTGTCCGCGCTGCGGTACGTCCCTTTCAAGCCACGAGGTGGCACAGGGATACAGGGATGTAAAAGAACCCTCCGTCTTCGTAAAATTCGCTGTAAAAGGCGAACAGGGCGTTTTCCTGATGGCATGGACCACTACTCCATGGACGCTGCCCTCCAATGTGGCTTTGACTGTAAATCCGGTTGAGACGTATGTCAGGGTTAAAAGCGGTGACGAGGTGTATATTCTGGCTGAAGCTCTTGCAGCTTCGGTTTTGAAAGAAGAATTTACAGTATTGCAAAGAATGCAGGGAAAAGACCTCTTTGGAATGGAATACGAGCCCTTGTTCGATTTTGAACAGACTGACAGGAAAGCATATTATGTGGTTTGCGATAATTTTGTCACATTGACTGACGGAGCCGGAATAGTTCATACGGCGCCTGCTTTCGGTGAAGACGACGCCAGGGTGGGTAAAGCCAATAATCTGCCCTTTGTACAGCTTGTAAACGAGCAGGGGAAGTTTGTTGAATCGGTCATACCCTGGAAGGGTATGTTTGTAAAAGATGCTGATTCCTTGATAATAAAGGATTTGCAGTCGCGCGGGCTTGTATATAAGATAATGGATTATGAGCATTCCTATCCATTCTGCTGGAGGTGCGATACTCCTCTTATTTACTATGCGCGCGACACATGGTTTATCAAAATGACCGTGTTGAAGGATAAACTGCTGAAAAACAACAACAGCATCAACTGGCTGCCTGACAATATCAGGGAAGGCCGTATGGGCAACTTCCTGGAAAACGTTGTTGACTGGGGATTGAGCCGTTCCCGTTACTGGGGCACGCCGCTGCCCATATGGGAATGTGAATGCGGTCACCGGCATCTGGTGGGCAGTATTGCCGAGCTTAAGGAGTTTGGGAATGATGTGCCTGATAATATTGAGCTTCACAAGCCTTTTATCGACAATATTTATCTGAAATGCTCCGAATGCGGCAGCAAGAGGATGAAGAGGGTTTCCGAGGTTATCGACTGCTGGTTTGATTCCGGCGCGATGCCCTTCGCCCAATGGCATTATCCTTTCGAAAACAAGGAAGTATTCGAATCCAGATATCCGGCAGATTTCATAAGTGAAGCCATTGACCAGACCAGAGGATGGTTTTATACGCTTATAGCCATATCGACTCTGCTTTTTGAAGAACCGGCCTTCAGGAACTGTATAGTTCTTGGCCATGTTAACGATAAAGACGGGCAGAAAATGAGCAAACACAAGGGCAATGTTGTCGATCCCTGGTCAGTTCTCGACAAGCAGGGAGCCGATGCTGTCCGCTGGTATTTCTATATCGGAAGCGCCCCCTGGCTTCCCAGCAGATTCTACGAAGAAGCGGTCAGCGAAAGCCAGAGAAAATTCATGGGAACACTCTGGAACACTTACGCCTTCTATGTCTTATATGCAAATATAGATAAGTTCAATCCCATGGAATACAAACTGGAATATGACAAGCTATCGGTAATGGATAAATGGGTAATATCAAGATTGAATTCCCTTATAGCAACAGTGGACAGGAATCTTGACAGTTACAGGATAACCGAGTCCGCCAGGGCGATACAGGAATTTGTAGATGACCTTAGCAACTGGTATGTCAGGAGAAGCAGAGAGCGATTCTGGCAGAAGGACATGAACCAGGATAAGATAAATGCTTATATGACGCTTTATACGGTATTGGCGGAACTGGTCGGGACAACCGCTCCTTTTGTTCCTTTCATATCGGAGGAGATATATGGGAACCTTGTAAGGAATATTGATGAAAAAGCTCCGGAAAGCATTCATTTGTGTGATTTTCCTACAGCAAACGAAAAATATGTGGACGCGGATCTGGAAAGGTATATGGATCGTGTTTTGAAGCTGGTAGTTCTCGGACGCGCCTGCAGGAATACTGCAAACATCAAGAACAGGCAGCCCATAGGGAAGATGTATATAAAAGACGATGTATCGCTGCCGGTCATGTACCGGGATATAATAGCTGAGGAACTGAATGTAAAAGAGATAATCTTTACTGATGATGCAAGAAAATTTACCGTATACAAATTCAAGCCACAGCTGAAGACGCTGGGTCCCAGATATGGCAAGCTGGTGCCGCAGATCGGAAAGGCGCTGGCCGGAGTTGATGGAAATGATGTAATGGAACGCTTTGGAAAAGGTGAGAAATTTACTTTTGAATTGGATGGAACCGCTATAGAACTGGCAGAATCCGATGTTTTGATAGAAACAGCCCGTAAGGAAGGCTTTGTATCGGAAAGCGACAGGGATATGACGGTTGTTCTGGATACAAACCTCACACCCGAACTGGTGGAAGAAGGCTTTGTCAGGGAAATCATCAGCAAGATCCAAACTATGAGGAAGGAAGCCGGTTTCGAAGTACAGGACCACATAAGGGTGTACTATGGCAGCAACCCGAAAATCACGGGTATCATGGAACGGAATAAAGCACAGGTATCCGATGAAGTGCTTGCCGACCGGCTGCTGCCCTCCAGTGGCGAGGGATATGCAAAAGAATGGAATATAAACGGCGAAACAGTGGAGTTCTCGGTGAGCAAGGTGTAATGGATTGGCTGACAGTAAGGTGATACAGGGGTGGACGGCCATGTCCGCCCGCACAGAATTATTATGGTTGCAGAAGTGTGTTTCCATGTCTGCCGCATTGGAACGGGACAGGACGGGAGGACAGATTCCTGGCGGTGCTAAAAGAGTTGAACAACGTCAACAGTCTCCCACCACTTAGGTGGCGGGTTTCCGATGGAAAGCTGTCAGTGGTGAGTACAATCTCCCACTGACGTTGTTCAAACGCCACGCGAAAGCGGGGCGCGCAAGCATAGCTTGCGTAAGCCGGAGCCGGATTCATTCCGGCGCAGGCGTTATATTAAATTTGAATGATAGAACGGAAAAGGTGAGGGTTTATGCTTAAGCTGAATGTCAATCTGGATAAAAGAAGTTATCCCATATATATTGAAACGGATTTTTCAGGACTGGGGAAAGCCTGCCTGAGTGCAAGGCTATCCGGAAAGCTTGTTGTCATAACAGACGGCAACGTAGAAAAATATTATCTGGACGAGTGCAGCAGACAGCTTTCCGACACAGGTTTTGAAGTTTTCAGGTATGTAATCCCTGCCGGTGAAAAGAATAAGAATCTGGACACAGTACGTGGAATATACGGATATCTGGCGGGCTTGAAGCTGGACAGGCAAGCCGCGTTAATTGCACTCGGCGGCGGAGTGACAGGAGATATAACCGGCTTTGCGGCTGCTACCTACCTTCGGGGTATAAGTTTTATCCAGGTGCCGACAACACTTCTGGCCCAGGCTGACAGCAGCGTAGGAGGCAAGGTGGGTGTTGATTTTGAGGGACACAAAAACATTATAGGATCTTTCTACCAGCCGCGTTTTGTTTATATTGATGTAAACACTCTGAGAACACTTCCTGTCAGGGAGCTGAGATCAGGGCTTGCAGAAGTGATAAAGCACGGTCTGATATTGGACGGCGATTTTTACGAATATATAGATTATAATATGAAAAAGATTTTTACTTTTGATGACAATGTCCTTCAGTATCTCGCAAAGATGAACTGTACCATAAAAGGCAGTGTTGTTGAGCAGGATGAGAAGGAAGGCGGCCTGCGTGCCATACTCAACTTTGGACATACTTTCGGGCATGCTGTGGAGACTGTATCGGATTTTGCACTTGCACATGGAGAATGTGTTTCCGTGGGTATCGCCGGAGCGTGCAGGCTTGCTCAAAGGCTTGAAATGATTGACGGGAATATTGTGCAGAAAATTACCGGTACTCTTGATAAGGCCGGGTTACCGATAAAATTAACCGGCTTTGACGTGGAAAAGGTTTATGAAACCATGTTCCACGATAAGAAAGTAAAGGGAGGAAAGCTGAACTTTGTGCTTCCAAAGGGCATAGGCGAAGTGATACAATGCAGTCTGGACGATGAAAAACTGATAAAAGCAGTGTTGTCTGAATTATTGGTGTAGAAACAAGCGGACAGTCCTCTTGTTTCATTTATTTCATACCAACAAAAGCATATCAACATATCAATACGAATGAGGGAGCATACAAATGGCTGAACTGCCCGAAATCCATAAGATAAGCACGCAAATGAATAAGACACTGCAAAATAAAGTTATCGCCGCTCTTGAACTTAAACAGGAGAAATGCGCAAATGTTACAGAAGCGGAATTTCTAAAGCGTATTGCCAAAGTGAAAATAGTTGAAGTCAAGCATAAAGGCAAATGGATCACGCTCCATCTCGCTAACAATGAAAATATTCTACTCTCTCTTGGAATGGGTGGTGATGTGCTGTATTTTGAGAATCAGGACAATGCATCGGAAAAATACCAAATCAAGCTTACATTTATAGACAACAGCGGATTCACAGTCAAGTTCTGGTGGTTTGGAAAGTTTCTGCTTGCTTCGGATATTGAACTTAAAGACGAACCAAACACCAAAGATGTAGCCATAGACCCTTTTGACGGCAGGTTTACATACCGGTACTTCAAAGCCTTGTTTACCGGCAAAAAGGGACAAATCAAAGCATTTCTGATGGATCAGAAAAATATCGGCGGTATCGGCAATATGTATATGCACGATATTTTGTTCAAAAGCTCCCTGCATCCGCAAAAGAAAATATCCGGCATGAGTGAAAATGATTTCCATAACCTGTACAGCAGCATAGACGATATTCTCAGATCGTCACAAAACAAGGGAGCATATGCTTATGAGAGTGATTTTTTCGGTAGCGGGGGCGGTTTTGTAAACAGTGATTTTTTAATTGGATATAAAGTTAACCAACCCTGTCCCAAATGCGGTGAATCAATAATACAAATCAAAACCGGCAGCACCTCGTCGTTCATTTGTACGAAATGCCAGAAAATATAAATGAGCGTTATATATTCGAGAACCGGCAAATACCGGCGCCATAAGGAGGGTATATTATGCCCTTTTCCGTTATGATCGCAGTGATATAACGGTTTGGCGTTACATCAAATGCAGGGTTTGCAACTGAAATTCCGTCCGGCGCGAGCTGGATTCCTCTAATGTGGGTGATTTCTTCGGCTTTTCTTTCTTCAATGGGGATACTGTCTCCCGATTCAATGGAAAAATCAATTGTTGAAATTGGCGCCGCAATATAAAACGGGATATTGTTTTCTTTCGCCAGAACAGCAACGGAATAGGTTCCTATCTTATTTGCCGTGTCGCCGTTCGCGGCGATCCTGTCGGCGCCCACTATCACGCAATCGATGGCGCCTGACTTCATAAAATGTCCCGCCATATTGTCACAGATAAGCTTGACAGGTATGCCATCCTGCTGAAGTTCCCACGCAGTAAGTCTGGCGCCTTGAAGATAGGGTCTGGTTTCGTCGGCAAAGACATTGATTTTTTTTCCTGCATCATGGGCGGCACGTACTACCCCAAGAGCGGTTCCATACCCGCAAGTGGCAAGGGCGCCGGCATTGCAGTGCGTCAAAATAGTAAAGCCGTCCTTGATGAGTTTGTTTCCATGCATTCCGAGAGTTTTATTTATTTCAACATCTTCACGATCCATTTCACATGCTTCCCTGACGAGTAAATCCTTGATGGCGCTCACATCAGCATCCCTGTTGTCCAAAGCTTTCCTGCGCATTCTGTCTATAGCCCAGAAAAGATTTACAGCTGTTGGGCGGGTGCTGCGGATAACATTGCAAATCTCTTCAAGCTCTTTGAAAAAATCCTCTTTTGACCCGGTATTTACAGCGGAAGCCCCGATAGCTATCCCGTATGCAGCGGTTACCCCGATGGCCGGAGCGCCGCGGACAGTCATATTCGCTATTGAAGCAGCCACTTCTTTATAGGTACTGCATTCCACATATATGAGTTCAGTGGGAAGCCTGGTCTGGTCTATTAATTTCAATACTCCATTTTTAAATTCCAACGGTCTCATAATGATCTCCTTACTATCCATCATCCAATATTGCACCGGCATCCTGTTTCGGATAAATCAATCCTCCGGATCATTTCAAAAAGCATCCTTTTCAATTTCTCGTTGTTTTCCTTGAAAACCTTATAAACAGCGTCCTGGGTAACCGGGGGTATGTCGTCACGTCCTTCCAGGCCGGCGTCAAAATCGGTAATAAGCGCAATATTCGCATAGCATATGCCAAGCTCTCTGGCGAGATAACACTCAGGGTACTGGGTCATATTAACGACCTCCCAGCCCATCCTGCTGAACCAGCGGCTTTCAGCCACGGTAGAAAACCTGGGGCCCTGGATGACTACTACCGTCCCATGCTCATGTATGGTAATACCCAGAGATTTTCCGGCATCTGCGGCCGTTTTACGAAGCGTCGGGCAATACGGATGCGCAACGGAAAAATGTCTTGTTTCAGGGCCGTCAAAAAACGTATCTTTTCTTCCGCTGGTTCTGTCCACGAACTGGTCTGTGATAACAAAATCTCCAGGCCTGATTTCAGGCTGTAGACTGCCTGAAGCAGTAGGACCGATTATTTTTCTTACTCCCAGCATTTTCATGGCAAAAAGGTTTGCTCTATAAGGAACCATATGCGGCGGATACTGGTGCTCAGCTCCGTGTCTGGGTAGAAAGGCCACTTTTTTGCCGTCTATCGACGCAATTGATATTTTACTGCTGGGATTACCGTAAGGTGTTTGTATTTCCACATCCCTTACATTATCCAGAAAGGAATAAAAACCTGAACCGCCGAAAATTCCGATATCAGCACTGAATTCCATAATTGCCTCCTGAAAATTTTACTGTAATAAAATTGAATCATACGGCGCACTCTAATATTACACCGGTTTTATAATGTAACTTGCGCTGTATTGCCAATGATGAATCCATATTGTCTATATTATATAATAATCGGATGGATATTCAACCATAATTTAGTATTATTTTGAAAGGAAGTTTTATACCTGATAGTTAACAGTGAATATTTTGTAACAAAAATTCGAGAGATGGGGGGCAATGAATTTGATGGGCAAAAAAGGCCTGATGGTGGGTATCGAAAAAAAACTTGACCATATATCTTTAAATATGGAAAAGTTTAAATTTGTTGACTATGTTTATTATATCGAGCATCCCAGAAAAATGCTCTTTGCAAATTTCATAGGAGGTCTGGCGCGCGGTTTCGGGGCTGCAATCGGCTTTACGCTGCTTGGCGCGATAGCGTTGTATTTGCTGCGAACCGTAGTCATGTGGAAGCTGCCGGTGATAGGCCAGATAATAACCGATATTGTGAACATAGTACAGGAAAATTTAAGCAAGTCGGGAGGTAAAGCAGGTGTCTGAATTGGATTTGAATCATTTAAGGGAGCTATTGACGAAACAACTTAAAGAAATTGACCATACGATAAAAATGATGAAGGAAAACAAAGCTGCGGAACAGGACATGTATTCTCCGTCTGAGCTTTCGAACTACGATAATCACCCTGCAGAGTTGGGGACGGAACTTTTTCAGGCGGAGTTTAATTCTGCCTTAAAAGTACATGAAGAGCATTTGCTTAAGGATATCAAAGATGCAATAAAGCGGATAGACGATAACAGGTTCGGTAAATGTGCGCTTTGCGGGAAAGATATCGGAGCTGAAAGACTTGAGGCAATACCCTATACAAGATTGTGCATCGATTGTGAGGAGGAAAAGGCGGTAACACCTGAAATATTAAGGAGCACTGAAAATATTACTTCCCGTTTTTCGGAAAATGCCGGCCGTAATGGACTGCATTTTCAGAAACCTATACGGGAAGTTATATTTTCACCGGTGCTAAATAAATCCCGTCCGGTTGAGGAATTGGTTCAGGATGCTCCCATGGGAAGGAAATATCTGAACAAAAGAGAAGATGATGAACACGAAGGCATGGATCAGTTCAACGACCTTATGAAGTACGGTTCTGCGGATAGCCCTCAGGATTTGGGCGGCTACCATGATTACGAGGAGTATTATACCAATGTGATTGACAGGCAGGGGATAGTTGACGACATGGATAGCATTTCCAACGAAGAATACAAAAAACAGCTGCCTGATTAGTACTACCAAAGCGAGTTTACGCAGCAGTACAAGAAAAACAAAAATATATTGAAAACTATACCTGTTTGAATATATAATCATTGTATTATATTTTATATTATACGGGTTTAGTTTTGTTTTGGAGGGGGGAAGATGAATGTGATATTCACGGATTTTGCTTTATCAGCTGTACTGATAATATTGTGCATAGTCGCTATTTTTCTGCTTCTCCTGATCTATATACCACATCTAAAAAAGAAGCTTGAACTTGAGAAAAGAGAATTGAAGGCAGTCAATGGGGAGCTTGTTGCGGCCGAAATGGAGCTCAGGAAGCAGCATGACGAGCTAAGCCGGAAGTGTGAAGAACTGCGGTTGAACAATGAACGTTACAGGCTTGCAGTCGATGGTGTAAATGACGGTATTTGGGATTGGGATAAAGAGAAGAATGAAGTATTCATATCAAGCAGATGCCGGAAGATGTTGGGATATAAGGTAAATGAACTTTCCAGTACGTTGGAAGCGATGATAAGGCTTATCTATCCCGATGACAAGGAAAAGCTGCTGAAAGCCTTAGAGAGCTATATATCAAGTAAAAGTAAAAGGTATTTTCATACGGAATTAAGGATTAAAACCGGAACCGGCGAATATAAATGGGTTTTGGTCAAAGGTAAGGCCGTACTCGACAAGGATGGCGCTGTGATCAGGATCGCAGGCTCCCTTACCGATATTAACGAAAGAAAGATGGCAGAAGAAAAAATACATCAAATGGCATATTATGACAACCTTACGGGACTGCCCAACAGAACGTTGCTGCTTGACAGATTTTCCATTGCAGCCGCCAATGCGGTCCGAAAAAAAAGGATGGTAGCTGTTTATTTTCTTGATCTTGACAACTTCAAAACCATAAACGACACACTTGGTCACGTATATGGAGATGAGCTGATTGCAAAGGTGGGAAAACATTTAAGGGAACAGATGCGCAAGGGGGATACCATAGCTCGTCTTGGCGGCGATGAATTCATCATTATGCAACCAAATATAAGGGAATTCGATGAAGTGACACGCATGGCGCTGCGTTTGCTTGATTCCTTCAAACAGCCATGGATTCTTGAAGGACGCGAGTACTATGTAACTACGAGTATTGGTGTAACCTTTTTTCCGGATGACGGGCAGGATATGTTGACTCTCATGAAAAACGCAGATACAGCTATGTATAGGGCAAAGGAACTGGGGAAAAACAATTTTCAGCTTTATACCGAGTCACTCAACAGATGGATGCTTGAGAAGCTCGGCATTGAGAATGATTTAAGGAAAGCCATTGAACGCAATGAACTGATTATTCATTACCAGCCGCAAATAGAACTGAAAACCGGCAGGGTAGTTTGCATGGAAGCCTTGTTGAGATGGCAGCATCCAACTTCAGGC
>VEPD01000100.1 GCA_012027035.1 Ruminiclostridium sp.
AATCAAGAATTACTTTTTCTACCTATAAAACTTATTATCAAAATCGAATTCATATTCCAAAAATTACCATTTTGGAACAAAACCTTTATCATTTACTGATACAATTACGGATACCCCCATCATCGAATCAATGCGCCTGGGTGGGGTAGCTGGTTATCCTATGGGACTGTGGATCCTACGACCCGGGTTCGAATCCCGGGCCGGGCCTTTTTTTTTCAATATTTGCATAAGTTTAATATCTACTAGGTCGGCACTTATCCAGCAAAATGACTTTCCTGGCGGTCTCTATATCATCTGTTTTGAGTTTCATCTTGAACCACCACTTGTTGCCGCCTTCTTCTACGCTGCCCACAGAATCCATCCAGAATTCCCCATCGATCGTGGCCAGCCCGTAAGCATCGCTGAACCACTCGGTCACCTGGTCAAGAACTTTATCTGTTTCTTCAAGGGGCAGATCATAGAATGATTTCTTATCTTCATATTTATCCAGGAACTTCTCCGTCCCTTCTTTCCAGGTCTCATCAAAGAAATCATCAAGCAGGTTCAAATCCCTGATGCATTTTAATCCCATTTCAATTTTCTCGAACTTGTCTTTGGTTTGTTCAGTATTTTTATCTGAGCTCATAATCTAGTCACTCCGTTTTATGATGAATACTATGTGAAAACAGAAGTATAAATGTTATTGAGAAAAAAAATTTAATACCCGGTTTCATTTTCTGGGTATAGGCGATATCTATTTATTCGACAAGTTCTAATCTTTACATGGGGGAAAATTATGAACTGTGATATATGCGGCAAATCCACATCAAACAATAAAATATGTGATAGATGTACACGGATAATAAATAAGGTTATTAAGGAGGTTGGCTCAGATATCTTGAAAAACATTGACGACTGCAATTATATATATCCTATGATAAAGCGTGTTGCTATAGGAGACCTGCGAACCCAGGATGTAATCAATTCACTTCTAAAAGGCGAAACCGATTAGAATTCCAATGAATCATTCTCTGCCTCTAATTCAATCGAAAATGGAAATATTTCAAATTGACGAAAATCTATACCAGAGTTCGATTATTGACGATGTGGAAAGGGCCAAGGTGTTTGACGTTTGCATCGACCTGGCAGGCGGCATAGATCCTGATGCAAGCGATTTTAAAATATATCTAAATTGGACAATAGAAGATGCCGGGTTGCCGGATTTAGAAATTTTAAAGCTGGTTGCGTTTTTTGGATATGACCTGGCATATAAAAAGAAGATGAAGGTCCTGGTTCATTGCAAACAGGGGATTAATCGGGCAAGTTTGATAAATGGCGTAATTTTATGGATGAAAGGGATGAGGGGTGAAGAGATCGTTAATTATATCAGGAGCAAAAGACCGGGCGCTTTATTTAACCAAAATTTTGTAAATTACCTGGTAAATTTGAAGTAAAAGTAAGTACAAGCAAGTAAAAGTAAAAGAAAATATTTTAACCAAAAGGGACGTGTTAGGGATAATGGATTTGAAAAATAACAAGGGCTTGAGTTCCAGCGAAGCTCACGAAAAACTCTTAAAGTCAGGTCCGAACCGGATTTTTAAAGCGATTTTTAAAGCAACCGAAATCAGTTTCTTTGGCATTGCAAGACATGAAGTAACGGAGCCTATGATCCTTCTTTTATTAGTCGTTGGCTTTTTCTACAGCATATGGGGAAAACTCGAAGATGCTATTACCATCTTTATAGTGATCATTTTGTTGGTTTATGCAGAAGTTTATAATGAATTCAGGGCGAAGAAAGCAATTGCTTCTTTAGAAAAAATTGCCGCGCCCTGAACAAGAGTATTAAGAGATGGAAAAGTAACGGAAATCGACTCGGAAAATGTTGTTCCGGACGATATGTTAATTCTTACTCCGGGAACTAAAGTCGCTGCTGATGCAAAAACCAACACATCAATTGATATTAAATTCAATGAATCTGCCTTAACCGGCGAATCTTTCCCCCGGGAAAAAGAGATTGGCGATGAGATTTATGCAGGTACAATAGTGCTTTCCGGCGAAGGATCGGCTGTTGTTTTTGCAACAGGCAGGAATACAAGGCTTGGTAAAATCGCTGCTGCTTCCAAAATAATCAAACCGCCAAAAACCCGGCTGCAGTTAGCGATGAAATCACTTACTGGTAAATTGGTCTTCGTGGCTTTATTCTTTTCAATTATTATTCTGCTTATAGGAATCCTGAGAGGACAGGATTTAAAAACTATGATCCTGACAGGGCTTTCCCTTTCTTTTGCCTCTATTCCTGAAGAGCTTCCGATTATTATTACGATGGTTCTTGGCCTCGGAGCTTATACCCTTTCTAAAAATAATTTTTTAGTTAAGAGGATCAAAGCTGCTGAAACTTTAGGCAATGCAAC
>VEPD01000209.1 GCA_012027035.1 Ruminiclostridium sp.
AATTCCTCCCCTCCCTTATTTCGTGTAATTGTCTTGTGTTAAAATATATATTGAATTTTTCTCAGCGTACCAATTATCTATAACTTCCCCCTCCCCCGTTAATAGTTAGTGTGTTATAGATCTTCCGTATCATAAATTGTCAAAAATTATATACGGAATAAATAGTATAAACAAGCTAATACTACTTTTTGATAGAATATTATTATTTAAAAGGATATTTTAACATATATGCCTGGATTAGTAGCGACTCTAAAAAAATTTCTAATATATAAAGGACCTGTAGATATGCAAGGCTTTGAACTGCTTGAAGATTCGTGCGAAGATGAAAACGATAAGGATAACGATAAGAAAAAAGAAAAGTTTTCTTCTAATGTTAACCGTCAAAATTGTACAAAAAAAATGCATATAAAGTTTCCTTTGAAAGTAGATGAACTGAACAAAACAAAAGATGAACTGAACAAAACAAAAAAGGAAGTAAATCCCAATGGACATATAAAGTCCGAAGGTAAGGTAAGTCCGGTACTGGAGGTAAACCTTGAAAGAATGAAGAAGGAACTCATAGTATCTGATAATGAAGACATTAGATTCAGAGAATTTAAGATAGGAGGAAAAATAAAGGCTTTTTTGATTTTCATTGATGGAATGGCTGATAGGGTTATTATCAATGATTTTGTGCTGCGGCAGCTTATGCTTCAGGAAAATTTCAGGAGTTTTACAGAAGCTTATACGGTAGAATATATTATTGAAAATGTATTATCAGTCAGCGATATAATGAAATACAATAGTTATGATGGTATAATTGAACAGCTCTTAAATGGTTATACAGCTATTTTTATTGATGGTTGTGATGAGTGTCTTCTGGTTGAGAGCAAGGGCTATGCCAAAAGAAAGGTTGAAAAACCTGTTACGGAAAATGTGGTAAATGGTCCACAGGAGGCTTTCACTGAGAATATTCTTACGAATACTTCACTGATAAGAAAAATTATTAAAAGCAAAAAACTTATTACAGAGCATCTTCCGTTGGGAGACGTCAACAATATAAGCTGTGCAGTTATGTTTATTCAAGGAATTGCAAATCCCAGGCTTGTTAATGAGGTTAAAAGAAGGATAAAAAATATTAGAGTAGATTATATCGGTGGAACAGGAATGCTTGAACAACTGATTGAGGACCAGCCCTTTATGATATTTCCTCAGACTCTATCCACAGAGCGCCCTGACAGGACGGCTTCATATTTGATTGAAGGATATGTTGCAATAATCGTGGATGGGTCTCCGTTCGCATCTATAGTTCCGGTAGTTTTCTACAGCCTTATGCATACATCTGAAGACAGTTTTTTACGGTGGCAATGGGCATCCGCTTTAAGGGTTATAAGATTTGTAGGAATGTTTTTTTCTCTATTCCTTCCCGGGCTATATGTTGCCGCCACATTGTACCACCAGGAGATGATACCCACCGAAATTCTTATTTCAATAGCAAAAGCCAGAGAAAACATACCGTTTCCAACAATACTTGAGGTTATGATCATGGAATTGTCCTTTGAATTGATACGTGAGGGCGGAATCAGGGTGCCCGGAATCATAGGCCAGACATTGGGCATCATAGGAGCATTGATACTGGGACAGGCTGCCGTTGCAGCGAATGTTGTAAGCCCGATACTCATCATCATAGTTTCACTGACCGGATTAGGCAGTTTTACAATTCCCAACAACTCATTATCAACAGGTATAAGGACCTTGCGTTTTTTAATTATTTTTTCCGGGGCAATTGCCGGCTTTTTCGGTATTAGTATAGCTACATTTATTATATTTGGTATGGCATGCTATATGAAGTCTTTCGGAGTACCATTCTTTTCACCTGTTTCTCCACAGTCAAAGAAGGGCAAGGATTTGCTTTTAAGACATCCCATATGGGAGCAGAAGGAAAGACCTGATTTCCTGAACCCCCTTAAAAAGGAGAAATCCGGAAATGAACCGCGGGGATGGATGAAAAAGTAGTTACAAAGTATAGGATGGTTAAGAAAGGATCGAATGATTTTAAAGGTAATATCGAAAGAGTTTAAAGGAAATATCGAATGATTAAAGAGGGTAAATTCGGAGTAACCGAAGCAGTAAGCATGGTGACGATCACAATCAGTTCAAAGGCTCTTTTTACTACCCCGGCAACTTTTGCGAGCTCTGTGGGGACAGCAGGCTGGTATATGACTTTTATATCCGCCGCTGTTGGAATTGCAGGTTTTACATTTGTCTATTTTCTCTTAAAACGATTCCCGGGAAAAGATATTGTAGAAATATTTGAAATCACTTTAGGCCGTTTTGCCGGTTCTGTTTTCTCTGTACTTATTGCATATACATTATTGTATTATGCAACAACAAGCCTCAGAGAATTTATGGATATATACAAAGAGTATATATTGCCCTTGAGTCCTCCGGAATATTTGATAGCTTTATTTTTAATGGGGGTGAGTATTTTGTGTTTTTACGGACTGGAATCCATAGCAAGATTTTGCAGGCTGTTTGCCTATATACTGTTATTTGGCTTTGCTTTCGGTATTATAATATCGGCAAAAAACTTTGATATTTACCGTTTGTTTCCTATATGGGGATATGGTATAGGAAAAACGCTATTTGAAGGGATTCATAGAAGCTCATCATATGGCGAGGTAATTATCCTGGCAGTTATTGCCGGTTCCCTTCAGGGAATAAAGAATATCAAAAAAGCAGGCTACAGGAGTCTGGTTTTTACTGCCGTATTATTGTCAATATCATTGCTTGCCAGTTCACTGACCTTCCACTATAATATCAAGCAAGAATTAGCCTCAACACTCTATTCTATGACACAGCTAATAGATTATGGCAGGTTCTTCCAGAGACTTGACCCCATTTTCCTGTTTTTATGGAATATTACTTACCTTGTTTCAATTACAGTTATATTATATATAGTTATAAGCATATTTTGCAAAATGTCCAGGATACAGGATACAAGACCGGTGATCCTCCCTTTTATCTTCATTCTTTTTGCCGGAGCAATGCTGCCCCGGGACATGACCCAGGCTATCGGCATGGTTGAGATATACAGAGAATATGGTTGGTCAGCATATTTTGTTTTACCTTTGATCGCTTTAATTGCAGCAGGCTTAAGAAAAAAAAGAGGTGTACCGGATGAATAGAATTATCTTGCCGGTAATGATATTTATTATATTAATAACATCGTTAACTGGCTGTTTTGATGCAACGGAAGTAGACGATATAGCTTTAGTACTGTCTATAGGTGTTGATAGAGGCGTATCGGATAAATGGAGGCTTACTGTTCAGTATCCCACAATGAAAGGGAAAGCAAGCGGAACGGCAGGCGGAGGAGCTGAAAGCAGTCAAGAGAGTGATTATGCTACAGAAACTGTGGATGCTCCGTCTTTTTTTACGGGTTTGAATATGATCAATACAAATTTACCGAGAAAATTGAACCTGATGCATACAAAGTTTCTGGTATTCTCTGAGGATTTAGCCATGAGCGGGGATATCGGTGAATTTTTAGCGCCTATTGTAAGATTCAGGGAGGTAAGACGAAGTATTCATGTAATCGTATCGAGGGGTCCCGCAATGGATTTTGTAAAAAATAATGAACCGGTTATTGGTATTACCCTTTCCAAGTCAAATGAAAATACCATTCTTAATGGATATTTAACAACAGGCTTTTTACCTCATTCAACCATATCCACTGTATATAACCGTATTAAATCTCCCTATAGACAGGCATTTGCCATATTAGGGGCAGTGAACAATCAAGAGAATTTTATAAAGAGCGGGCCAATATGGGGTACGGAATATAAATCCGGAGGAGAATATAAAGCAGGAGAAATTCCAAGGGAAAAAGGTAACAAGCTTGAGTTATTCGGCAGCGCCGTATTTGACGGTGATAAAATGGTGGGAGAATTGAATGGTGATGAAACCCGGTATTTGTTAATTCTCTTAGATGAATTCAAAAGAGGATATTTTACCATAAAGGATCCTAAAAAACCTGATCTGATTATTCCGCTGGATGTCCGCCAGAAAGTGAAACCAGCGGTAAAAGTGAGATTTGAAGGAGATAAGGTTTTTATCCATGTCGTGCTGAAGCTCGAAGGAGAGCTGCTTGCCGTACAGAGCAGGATTTTTTATGAAAGCCGTGAGCTTAAACCGGTTTTGGAAGAAGCTTTTGAGCAACAGCTTAAGACTGGACTGGAAGAGGTAATCCGTAAATGTCAGGGACTAAACTCGGATGTGTTCAATTTTGGCGGCACGGTAGTCAGACACTTCGGTACCATACAGCAATGGGAAGATTATAACTGGCTTAAAAGGTTTAAGGATGCGCAGATAACTACTGAAGTTGAGTTTATTGTAAAAAGGACGGGCACATTCATAAAAAGCTCACCGATATTATCAGTGGAAGGAAAAGATTAATGAAATATATTGCATTGATATTTATTTTATTAGCTTCTTTATATACCTTAAGCTTTGCAAAATATTCCTGGGATGAAAAAAACAAATCAGCAGCTATCTGGGTGGTAATACTGACGATCATCTCTATTGCGCTGCCTGCTGCAACGATGTTCATACGCTGAAATCCACTTCTGTTCAATAATACGATTTTTTTATCACATGCATTCTCTTTCTTTTTACATGAATTTAAAGTAAAATATACCTATGAACAGAGGTAAAAGATATAAAAAAAGAAAAACAGTTCTTTCACGGATAGTTGTCGCACTTGTTATCTTAAGTGCAATATGTATCGGCGGTGCTGTCGGAATAAACGGCGTCAGATATCTAAGTTTCCTTAATTCGAATAATATTAATAATAATATTAAGGAACCTCAAACATCTGAAACAATTAAATTGACTCCAAGTCCTGCCTCGGACAATCATGCAACCACTCAGACTCCTCAGCCTGAAATGCCATTGATAACAATACCTTTAGAGAACCTTCCCTCTCAGTATAAGGCATTTTCTTACCAGGTTCTGGTAGATAGAAAGCCTGTTAATGAATTCAAGAGGGCCTATGATATAAAATTCCCTGCATCGGCTGATTATTCCAAACTTGAAGGGGTGACCAGCTTCAGGGGAAACAATTATAGAGACTCGGCAAGCTATGGATATGCTGATGTCCGATTACAAAAGCTGGAGAAGGTATGGTTTGTAAAAAACGGCCGAATCGACATATGGACAGGCGTCGGCTGGACCGGCCAGCCTGCGATTGTCAAATGGACTGATGAAGTAAAAAACATCATGAATATCGTACCGGAAAAAAAGAAAAAAACCGACCTGAAGGAAGTCATTTATGCAACATTGGACGGCAATATTTATTTTCTCGATCTTGACGACGGCAAGCCTACCCGTCCTCCAATCAATGTCGGTTCACCCCATAAGGGAAGCGTCGCCGTTGATCCAAGGGGCTATCCCCTGCTATTCGCCGGTCAAGGCATACCTGAGGTTGCCGGAAAAAAAATTCCTATTGGCTACAGGATTTTTGACCTGATAAATCAAAAGCAGCTTTATTTTTTGGATGGAATGGATCCCGATAAATACAGGTATTGGGGCGCTTTCGATTCTGGCGCGTTAATTGATGCAAAAACAGACACCTTCATAGAATGCGGCGAAAACGGCATACTCTATTCAGGAAAATTGAATACAAGCTTCCAGCCGGATAAAAAAACCATTTCCGTACGGCCGGAGCTAGTAAAATACAGGTACCATTCACCTATCAGCTCAAAAATCGGGACGGAGAATTCCCCTGTCGTTTATAAAAACTACATCTATTTTGCCGATAACAGCGGGCTTTTCCAGTGCGTCGACCTTAACACCCTTAAGCCTGTTTGGATCCGGGATGTAATAGATGATACAGACAGCAGTACTGTTTTGGAAGAGACCGACTCGGGTGTTTATCTTTACACTGCCAATGAAGTCGATCACCATCAAAATAAAGGGGCGTCATATATCAAAAAATTGAATGCTTTAACCGGAGAATTGATTTGGGAAAAGAAAGTCCCATGCTTCTACGATTCGCATACGAACGGAGGAGCTCTGGCTACTCCTGTTCTGGGAAAACATGATATAAGCGATCTGGTTATTTATAATATAGCCAAGACAGATATGAAAAATAATGGAAGTACTTTAATTGCGCTCGACAGAAAAACAGGTGAGGAAAATTGGAAGGTCTGTATGTAATTGTATAGCTGGAGCTCTCCTGTAGCTATCTATACCAAAGAAGGCAAATCCTATTTGATACTCAGTGATTCCGGTGGTTATATGAATCTATTCGAAGGCGCT
>VEPD01000130.1 GCA_012027035.1 Ruminiclostridium sp.
CCATTACAGCCGCTTTTTCATTTATCCAGCCATTTTTTGCAGCCGCTTTTATCATAGAGTACTCTCCGCTGACATGGTAGGCTGCAACAGGCAGGTCAAATCTGCTGTGTATATCGCTGATCACGTCCAGATATGCCATTGCCGGTTTCACCATTATAATATCCGCGCCTTCGTCAATATCCAGTCCAACTTCACGTACAGCTTCCTTTCTGTTTGCATAATCCATCTGGTAGGTTTTCCTGTCGCCAAAAGCAGGACTGGAATGCGCCGCCTCCCTGAAAGGTCCATAAAATGCCGATGAATATTTGGCGCTATAAGCCATTATTGCTTTGTCCTCCAGCCCGTTGGCGTCAAGAAGGCTTCTTATGGCTCCTATCCTGCCGTCCATCATATCGGAAGGCGCTATGATATCTGCTCCCGCCCTGGCATGGCTCAATGCGGTTTCAGCTATTATTTCCACTGATTTGTCGTTTAAAATCTTCCCACTTTCCACCAGGCCGCAGTGTCCATGGCTTGTATATTCGCAAAGACATACGTCCGAAATAAGCAATAACTGCGGATAGGATTCTTTCGCTACTCTCAGCGCCCTCTGGATGATTCCGTCGTCGGAACGCGCCCCGGAACCTGTCTCATCCTTACAATCGGGCACACCGAACAGCAGGACTCCGGGTATGCCCAATCCCTGCACTTCTCCAAGCTCCTGCAAAAACCTGTCGATGGACATGTGATAAACGCCCGGCATGGAAGGGATCTCTCTTTTTATATCCTTTCCCTCAACAATGAAAAGGGGATAAATAAGATCATCCGCTGAAATACGGGTCTCCCTGACCATTCTCCTTATAGTCTCACTCGTTCTGAGTCTTCTCGGCCTTTTTTTCAATTCCATAACATCAGCCTCCAATAAGCTTTTCCACCAGTCCGTCAATGGTATGTCTGTCAGCTACAGCAACTGCGCCCAAGCCGCATTCCTCAGCGGTCCTAGCCGTGACAGGCCCTATGCATACCACTTTGGTCCCCATTATTTTATCTATATTTTCCGTTCCCAGTATTGAAACAAGATTTCTAACGGTGGATGAACTGGTAAAGGTAATGTAATCTATCCTTCCAGCTTCAAGCATCTCCAGCATTTCTTCCTTCAGCGGCATATCAACAACAGTCTTGTAAACGGTGAGATCATCCACCTCATATCCTTTAGCCTTGAGGCCGTCTGAAAGCTCCCTGACTGCAATATCGGCCCTGGCGAGAAGTACTTTTCCGCCATCCCCTGCCGCTTCAGGGAACACTTCCAATAGTGCGTCCGTTGTAAATTTATCAGGCATTAAGTCAACCTTCAGGCCAAGCCTGCCCAGTTCATCCGCCGTCACTTCCCCCACGGCTGCAAGCTTCACTCCGTAAAGCGCCCTTATGTCGATGCTGTTATTTCTCATTCGGTCAAAAAATGCTTTTACACCATTCACGCTTGTAAAAACGATCCATCCGTATTCCGCCACATTTTCCAGAACACTGTCAAAATGCCCGTAATCGTCCGGCTTTTCGATTCTGATAACAGGAAACTCCACCGCTTCCCCACCAAGCTCTTCGATCCTCTCAACCAGCTTGCTTGCCTGCTCCCTGGCTCTTGTTACAACTATCCTTTTACCTGCAAGCTTTCCTTTCGGAAACCAATCCAATTTCTCGTTCACAGACACTACATCGCCGATTACAGTAACCGCAGGTGATTTTACACCCGCTTCGGATGCTTTGAACGCAATATCATCAAGTACTCCTGTAATTTTCCGCTGTTCGCGGGTCGTGCCTTTTTCTATAACCGCTGCAGGAGTCTTACAGTCTTTTCCATATCTTATCAGGCTGCTGCAGATTTCAGGCAGGCTTTTTACACCCATCAGGAACACCAGTGTACCGTGCAGACCGGCAAGCTCCCTGTAATTGACCTGGCTGCCATCCTTATCCGGCCTTTCGTGGCCTGTAATAATGTGCAACGCCGAGCAAAAATCCCTGTGAGTCACCGGTATTCCCGCATAAGCAGGCACAGCAATTGCAGAGGTAATACCCGGTACAATTTCAAACTCTATACCGTTTTCCCGCAAAGCTTCAGCCTCTTCGCCGCCTCTTCCGAATACAAAAGGATCGCCGCCCTTGACTCTGGCTACTGTTTTATTCTCCAGCGCCTTATGCACCAGAATGTCATTGATCCCATCCTGAGGTACCGCATGGTTGTCAGGCATTTTACCCACATATACCAGTTCTGCATCGCTTCGCGCAAAACCCAGTATCCTGCCGCCTACCAGTCTGTCGTAAACTATGACGTCAGCCCTGCTTATGCACTCTATCGCCTTTAGCGTAATGAGCTTGTAATCGCCCGGACCTACTCCGGTAATATATACTTTACCCGGCATTTTTACCTCCTAGTTTCTCTGCTTCAAAATCAGCTCTGCAAGCTGAAGCCCCAGTCTTTCGGCATCGTTTTTGCTTCCTTTGGTCTCTGCTCTGAAAATCCTGCTTCTATCCTCCGAAGCCAACATCCCGTAGATTCTCATATGTTGCCCGCTAATAACAGCATGTGCCGCAATAGGCTCCGAGCATCCGCCGTTCAATCCGACCAGGAAGGCCCGTTCGGCCTGTGTCACCTGGAAACTGTCGGCGTCATGAACACTGTCCGTTAAAAAGTCAAGCTTTCCGTTCCTTTTCGCTTCTATGGCCAGAATTCCCTGGCCTGCTGCGGGAATGACATCTTCCGTATCAAAATACTCAACACATCTTTCTTCGAGGCCGAGACGCTTCAAGCCCGCCGCTGCAAGCAACAGGGCGTCGTATTCTCCATCGAGAAGCTTTTTTATCCTGGTCAGAACATTCCCTCTCAGATTTTTAAACTTCAGATCCGGCCGCTTTTCAGAGATCTGCACTTCTCTTCTTATACTGCTTGTCCCTATGATGGCTCCCTCCGGCAAATCCCCAAGTTTACGCCCATCAGCAGTCACAAGGACATCCCTTGGATCCTCGCGCCTGGAAACAGCTGCAATTATAAGTTTGTCAGGAATATAGGCAGGCATATCCTTCATGCTGTGCACTGCAAAATCAATAGCTCCGCTTAGGAGTTCGTTCTCCAGTTCCTTGACAAACAGACCCTTGCCGCCGATTTTATCCAGACGGTCATCAAGAAACATATCCCCTTTTGCTTTTATACCGGTAATCTCAAACTCCAGCTCCGGATGCTTTTTCCTTATCTCGCTTATCACCCATTCGGTCTGTACCATTGCAAGCCTGCTTTCTCGGCTGCCCACCCTGATGATTTTTTTCATTGCGGTTTACCTCGCAAATACTGTTTGATTTATATAAAAGCTTACGTAGGAACAGTTGCCACCTCAAAGACGTTGATTTCTAGTGATGTTATTCAGACACCTGAAATATGTCTCCATGTCTTCTTTGCTTAAATAGTCTTTTATATCATAAATGAATGTATTCATAATACTGTTGACGGCGCTGGTGATGGAGGCCTTTACAATCTCCCTGTCCTCGCTGCTTGCGCATTTCAGTCTGGCATTGGTCTGTTGTATCCTGTCATCCAGGAACTCCCCGACATATTTACGGATTTCCTTAACAACAGGCAAAACTCCTCTGAATTCATACCATTTTTCAAATTCCAGAATGGACCGGTCAATGATCTCCTCCGCTCTGGACACTTCCAGCAGGCGGTTGTCTATATTCCTGTCCACGCTCATCTGCAGGTCATCCATATTGAAATA
>VEPD01000169.1 GCA_012027035.1 Ruminiclostridium sp.
CCAATAAACATATATGTTGAATTTAGCAAAATAAAAACTGATAAAAAAATCCAATTCCCCATCGCCAATCCCTACATCCTCGATGAGCAGTACACCGGCGCCGCAACCACTGCGACTCCCGCGCCGGAAATAACGGGAACGGGCGCTGTGGCGAAACCGGCGCCGTTCCTTTCAATAGTATTAGTTTTTGTAGTGTTACTTCTGGCATGGCGCTGGAAGCGGTAATTTGGAATAGATTGATAATACTGCGGCTTTTTCTATGTAGCCAGAAGGGGCATCGAAAGGATTTCCAGGCAATGCTATTATAACAAATTAACAATGTTTAAATTAAAATAATTGTATCCCCTTCAAATTAAATGGTTAAAAATAAAAATATAATTTACTGAATCTTATGTAATATACACTTTTTTTTGATTATTACCAAGCAATAGCCTTCATGCAAAAACAAATATACAAATACTAAGGAATTATTACAGTGTTCCTTCATGAATCCATCTGAAATATCACAAATACTACACTCATTGAAAATCAATCTGGATGAAATATCGGACAAAAAGGAATCACAAACCATCCGTATCCTTCTTCACATAATTGAGGAATTGAATGAGGAAGTTCAAGCATTAAAAGCAGAATTACAGAAAACTCGAGATGAACTGAACAACTTGAAAGGAGAACAAGGTAAACCAAAATTTCCTGTCCCGAAACAGAACAAAGACGTCTCCTCCGAAAATGAAAGAAGAAACCCCACTTCTCGTGATGAAAGGAAATCAAAGGAAAAACTGAGTAAGATAAAAATCGACGTTATCGAAGATTGCAAAGTCGATCCGAGTGTCTTACCAGGGGATGCGGAGTTCAAATATTACGATACTGTGGTAGTTCAGGATATTATCATAACCACAAAAAACACTGCATATCGTAAAGAAGTTTGGTATTCTCCCTCACAACATCGGACATACCGCGGCGAATTACCACATGGAATAGAGGGAGAATTTGGTAATGGTGTGAAGTCTTTGATCATTACACTCAAGCATGCTTCAAATGTATCCGAGCCAAAGATACATGAGTTTCTTGAGAATATTGGAATATTCATATCCCCAGCCACTATTTCCCGTATTCTCACGAAAAATCTCGAAACATTCCATCAAGAGAAAGCTGATATTTTCGAGGCTGGATTGAAATCTACACGATATCAGCAAATAGATGACACCGGTGCTAAAGTAAATGGGCAGAATCAATATGTTGAAATTCTCTGCAATCCTTTTTATACCGCTTATTTCACAATTCCCGCTAAAGATCGCCTGAGTATTCTGGATATACTACAAGGCAGCAAACCAAGAAGCTATTATTTTAATGAAGAAGCCTTCACATTGCTGGAATCCTTTGGATTGCCGAAAATAATAATTTCCAAAATGAGAGATAACGCTCTTGATAAAGTATTAGATGAAAAGCAGATGCAACATCTTATAGATGGGATATTTCACAATCCTGATAAAGGTAAAAATATTCGAACAAGAATTATGGAAGCTGGAGCAATAGCAGCCTACCATAATAGAAAAGACTTCCCTGTGGTAAAGGTACTTTTAAGCGATGATGCTCGCCAATTCAAGAAGCTTACGGAGGAACAAGCTCTATGCTGGATACATGACGGGAGAAACTACAAAAAGTTAGAACCCATAGTTCCATTGCACAAAAAAGAACTTGAAGATTATCTAAGTTTATATTGGAATTATTACCGGAAGCTCTTACAATTCAAAGAAAAACCTACTCAAGAAAATGCTGAACAATTATCAGCCGATTTTGATATTTTAGTTTCTACAAAAACCAATTATGGAGCATTGAATGAGCGGATTGAAAAAACCAAAGAAAATAAGTCTGAACTTCTGCTTACATTGAAATATCCTGAAATTCCTTTGCATAATAATGCTGCCGAACTTGGAGCAAGATCACAGGTTCGAAAAAGAGATGTGAGTCTACATACAATGACGAAAGACGGTACAAGAGCCAGTGATACTTTTATGACTATTGTTCATACTGCAAAAAAGTTAGGAGTGAGTGTTTTTGACTATATTAGCGATAGGGTTAGCAAGAGTTTCAAAATGCCGTCTCTTGCGGAAATGATTAAGGCGAAAAAGTCTTTGGGATTTGTTTGTCAAGATTAAGGCCAAATGAAAGTTGTTTTTTGAAAAATGTGGAATGAATCAATATGCTGAAAAGGATATTTGAATAATGGAAAAGAAGGAGTGTTAGTTATGGGATTACCAATCATTTTGGAGAGGATACGAAAAACATACTGCATATCCCAGATAAGCTGAAGATAATAGCATTAATCGCCTTTGGATACGAGATCGGTAAGGCTTCTATCCCGCCGAGGCTGCCGCTTTTCAGTATTGTACACTATGAGATTTATAATGCTGAAAATGAGCCTGACATAATAA
>VEPD01000343.1 GCA_012027035.1 Ruminiclostridium sp.
AAGGGAATGCATCTTTTCAAAAGAGGTGTTTTCTGTTAAATTAAATCAGGGAGGTTAAAAGGTGAAGCATTTAGATAAATTAGAAGCTCAGAGCGTTTATATACTTAGAGAAGCATACAGGGAATTTAAAAACATCTGCATGCTCTGGTCCATCGGAAAAGACAGTACGGTACTTCTTAGGCTGGCAAGAAAGGCGTTTTTCGGGCATGTGCCCATACCTCTTTTGCACATCGACACACATTATAAAATACCTGAAATGATTAAATACAGGGATGAGCTTGCACTAAAGTGGAAATTGACCATGGTATATGGCGAAAACAGTAAGGCCCTGGCAGAAAAAAATACCTTTCCGGACGGAAAGATTGACCGCATCAGCTGCTGCAAGGCTTTGAAAACGGACGCCTTGAGGAACACACTGTCAGGGGAGTGGGACCGATATGTCATGGATCACAGTACAGGCAAATATATACCTGATACAAACAAGGAGAAGTATACAGGTGTTATTGTAGGCGTAAGAGCCGACGAAGAGGGGAGCCGCTCAAAAGAGCGGTATTTTTCGCCAAGGGACAAGGAAAGCGACTGGGATGTAGGTGACCAGCCGCCTGAATTCTGGAACCAGTTCAAGACGGATTTTGCTCCCGGTACGCATATAAGGATCCATCCGTTGCTGGATTGGACCGAGCTGAATATCTGGGAGTATATCGAGAGAGAGGATATACCCGTTACCCGGCTATATTTCGATCAGGGCGATGGCAAAAGGTATAGGTCGCTGGGATGCTATCCCTGCACACTGCCGGTGGATTCAACGGCAAAAAACGTGAGTGACATTGTTGAAGAATTAAAAAGCGGCAAGTTTGCAAAAATTGCCGAAAGGTCGGGCCGGGCGCAGGACAAGGATGACGGCGGAGGACTTGAGACCCTGAGAAGGGGGGGGTACATGTAATATGCAGGCGAGAGAGCAGATGAACATAGTGATCGTTGGGCATGTGGATCATGGTAAAAGTACTGTGATCGGCAGGCTGCTTGCGGATACAGGTTCACTTCCCGAAGGCAAGCTTGAGTCGGTGAAGGAATACTGCAGAAAGAATTCAAGACCCTTTGAATATGCGTTTCTTCTGGATGCATTGAAGGATGAGCAGGCACAGGGGATTACAATAGATACGGCAAGATGTTTTTTTAAAACGGCAAAAAGAAATTACATTATTATTGACGCGCCCGGGCATATTGAATTTCTGAAAAACATGGTTACGGGAGCATCCAGGGCTGAAGCCGCGCTGCTTGTCATAGATGCGAAGGAAGGAATCAGGGAAAATACCAAAAGGCATGGTCATATAGTTTCCATGCTGGGCATCCGTCAGGTAGTCGTGCTGGTGAATAAAATGGATCTGGTAGATTTCCGGAAGGATGTATTTGACTCAATCACCACTGAATTTACTGAGTTTTTGAACAAGGTAAATATCAAGCCGGTAAACTTTATTCCCATAAGCGCGTTCAACGGAGATAATATTGCAGCAAAGTCATCCGGCTTGAATTGGTTTAGCGGGCCTACGGTGTTGGAGCAATTGGATCGATTTATCAACAAAAAGGAAAACCAGGAGCTTCCATTCCGCATGCCGGTGCAGGATATCTATAAATTCACCGAGGAGAGCGATGCCAGACGGATTGTAGCGGGTACGGTCCTAAGCGGGAAAGTCAGTACCGGGGATGAGGTAGTTTTTTTGCCTTCACAAAAGAGAAGCATTATTAAGAGCATTGAGGGCTTCAATATAAAACCGAGGGATACTGCGTATTCTCATGAAGCAATCGGAGTGACGCTGAATACGCAAATCTATATAAAACCCGGAGAACTGATGGTTAAGGCAAATGAAAAGAAGCCCGCGGTAAGCTCCCGTTTCAGAGCGAATATTTTCTGGGTCGGGAAGGCGCCCCTGATAAAAAACAAAACCTATAAACTGAAGATAGGAACTATGAAAATAGCCGTAAAGCTGGTGGAAATATTAAGTATTATTGACGCTGCAGAGCTGAATATCGATACCTTTAAGGATCAGGTCGAACGGCATGATGTTGCGGAGTGTATTTTAGAAACTGCAAAACCTGTCGCTTTCGACCCGATTTCTGAGATTGAGCTGACCGGAAGGTTCGTGATAGTGGATAACTATGAGATTTCCGGCGGGGGAATTATCATGGAAGGTGTATCGGATTCCGGAAACACTTTGCTGGAGCATGTAAAGGACAGGGAATTCCTATGGGAAAAAGGCCCGATAACATCTGAAGAAAGAAAAGAGGCTTACGGGCATAAATCCAAGTTTATAGTCATTACCTCCGGTAGTGAAGATAATGAAAAAGTAATACAGGATATAGGAAAAGAAATAGAAAACAGGCTTTTCAACATGAAATACAAGGCATATTATCTGGGCGTTTCAAGTCTTCTTCACGGGCTTGCTTCCGACGCAGCCGATGATTATGAAGGAAGAGACGGGCATATCAGGCAAATAGGGGAGCTTGCAAGGATATTCAACGATTCGGGACAGATTTTTATTACATCGATATTCAATCTGGATGATTATGAAGCAGAAAAGCTTAAATTGTTGAACAAACCCGGAGAGATACTGATAATAAATACAGGCGAGTCGCCTTTCAATGTTTTCAAGCCTGATGCAAGCATAAATACCGAAGGGGCTGTGGACGCAGTCTGCGAGTTGCTAAGGAAACAGGATATCATACTTGATTATTACCTGTAAAAGGAATCAATAGGATCAATATAAAATATCGGAGGTTTTTCAGATGAAAATCATTGTTAATGGTAAGGATGTATTGCTGGATTAGGAACTGACCGTAAAAACACTTTTAGGTCATCAAAAGGTTGAAATGCAGGATTATGTTACCGTGCAGGTGAATGATGAATTTGTTGCAAGAGAGGAATTCGAAACCCGGATTATCAAAGAGGGAGATGCGGTGGAATTTCTTTATTTCATGGGAGGCGGTGCATTATGAGCTTTACAGACGATCAGTTGGAGAGATACTCCAGACATATCATTCTGAAGGAAGTGGGAGTGAAGGGTCAAAAAAAGCTTCTCCAGTCCAGGGTTCTGGTCATCGGAACAGGCGGTCTCGGCGCACCGGCTGCTATGTTTCTGGGCGCTGCAGGGATTGGGACAATAGGTCTGGTAGACTTTGACTCGGTAGAGCTTTCAAACCTTCAGAGACAAATCATTCACCTGACGAAGGATGTTGGAAAGCCCAAGGTGATATCGGGCAGGGAAACCATAAATGAGATGAATCCGGATGTGGACGTTGTGACATACAAGGAATGGGTAAATTCTGCTAATATAAAAGATATTATAAAGGACAGGGATTATGACTTTATTATAGATGGAACAGATAATTTTCCGGCCAAGTTTCTGATCAATGACGCGTGCGTGCTTGCAAAAAAACCGTTTTCACACGCAGGTATCATCAGATTCCAGGGGCAGACCATGACCTATGTTCCGGGGAAAGGTCCATGCTACAGGTGTGTATTTAAAAACCCGCCGCCGCCGGACGCTGTACCAACCTGCAAGCAGGCCGGAGTATTGGGGGTTATGGGCGGCGTCATCGGTACCTTACAGGCTACCGAAGCGCTTAAATTCGTACTGGGCGTCGGTGAACTGCTTACAGGCCATCTGCTAACCTATGATGCATTAAAAATGGAGTTCAGGAAGGTTAAGCTGCCCAATAATAAAAGCTGCCAGGTTTGTGGCGAAAATGCTATAATAAAGGAGCTTGTTGATTATGAACAGGCTGCATGCGATTTGAAGGTGTAATTTTGATTCTACCGCAAAAACTCATGTTCCAACAAAATTTCGATAGCATCGGAAAGATGTCGCGCGGGAAATGTCTCTAAAGCAACTCTTGCTCCACTTTCCTCAGAGGTATTCCTTACGGGTCGGCGAAATTTTGTTTCCACATTGGACTTTTTGCGGCAGAATCAATATTTAATAATTCAAGTAAATGGAGAACAGAAACCGGGCTGCCAGGTTGTCTTCAAAGCCTAGCTAGAATCTGTTCTCTGCAATTAAGGCAGGTGGCGGGATTGATGATAATTACAAAACAACAATACAAAGACATATTGGATCATTCTCACAGAGCGCTTCCCAACGAAGCCTGCGGACTTTTGGGAGGCAGGGTGGTGGATGGCGTCAAGTATGTCAAAAAGGTATATCTGCTTGCGAATGTCGACAATAGCCCCGAGCATTTTTCCATGAACCCGCAGGAGCAATTTGCTGCAGTGAAGGATATGAGAAGCAATGGGTGGGTAATGCTGGGCAATTTTCACAGTCATCCGGCTTCACCGTCGCGTCCGTCGGAAGAGGATAAAAGGCTGGCATTTGATGCTGAGGCAAGCTATATGATCATGTCGATGATAGACAAACAGCATATTGTTTTAAAAAGCTTCATCATATTGAAGGGTGAGGTAAAAGAGGAAGAATTAATTGTAGAAGGGGAATAATTATGGCACATGTGGATTACAAAGAATTGAAAAAGGGCGGTTTCATGCGTCAGGTGCAGAAAGACAGATTTTCATTAAGGCTAAGGATTGTAGGCGGTCAAATTCAGGCAGATCAATTGCTCAAGGTTCATGAAATTGCAAAGCGATATGGGCAGGGCTATATTCATATGACCTCAAGGCAGGGTATAGAAATTCCGCACATCAAGCTTGAAGATGTGGAAACTGTAAAAAAAGAACTTGCTGAAGCCGGCCTGCAGCCAGGCGTATGTGGTCCCAGAGTAAGGACCGTTACCGCATGCCAGGGCAGTATGATTTGTTCAAGTGGCCTGATAGACACGATTTCACTTGCAAAGGAATTTGACCAAAAATACTATGCCAGGGAATTACCCCATAAATTCAAGCTTGGAATCACAGGCTGCCGTAACAATTGCCTGAAGGCCGAGGAAAACGACCTCGGAGTAAAGGGTGGTATGAAACCGGAGTGGACGGAAGACAAGTGTAATTTCTGCGGCCTTTGTGCAGCGGTTTGCCGCGAGAAATCCATTGTTGTCGATAAACAGAATCAAAAGCTTGCTTTTGATGAAAGTACCTGCAATTATTGCGGGCGGTGTGTTAAGTCTTGTCCGTCAGGGGCATGGGAAGGGAAAAGCGGTTTTGTAGTTTATTTCGGAGGCTTGTTTGGCAACAGGATTGCCATTGGAAAGCAGCTTTTCCCGATTATTTTTTCCACAGAGGTACTTCACAGGGTTATAGAAACTACGCTTGAGTTTTTCAAAAATCATGGAAAGCAAAGTGAGCGTTTTGGGAATACACTTGACCGTGTTGGCTGGGAGCTGCTTCAAAAGGAACTGGAAGAGGCGTTGAAAAATTAACAGATTACATTTGAGTAAATAAGAATAAATCAGTTAAAGGAGATGCGGATTCATATGGAGAACATAAAAGCAGATGCATTTATTGATATTACCGGTATGGTTTGTCCTATGACTTTTGTAAAAGCAAAGGTTTCCATTGAGGAACTGGAGGACGGGCAGGTCCTCGAAGTAAGGATGAATGACGGCGAACCGATAATGAATGTTCCCAGAAGCTTTAAGGAAGAAGGACACAAGGTTTTGGACGTAATAAACAATAGTGACGGTACATTTACAGTGTTTGTTGAAAAGAGGGGGTTATAAATGCGATTCAATACGGCGCTGCTGCATGGGAATTTTACATCAGACGCCAAAACCGGCGCTACAACGACGCCCATATATCAGTCATCCTCCTTTAAGCATGGGACAGCTGAGGAATTGGAGAATATTTTTAACGGACGTGAACCCGGGTTTGTTTATTCAAGGATTAATAATCCTTCCATAGAAGCCTTTGAGAAACGGATCGCATATCTTGAAGGAGGAATTGGCGCGGTTGCCTGTGCTTCGGGAATGGCGGCGGTCACTCTTTCACTGCTTAATATTCTTAAGAGCGGGGACGGGATAGTATCCGGATGCGGTATTTTCGGCGGGACACATTCGCTGTTCAAATGTTTTGAAGACTATAACATTACCGCAGCCTATACCAGGGATAGCAGGGTTGCAAGCTTTGAAGAATGCGTCAATGAAAAAACAAAGGCTGTTTTCATAGAAACAATCGGGAATCCCAAGCTTGATGTTCCTGATATCAAAGCACTCGGAGAAATGGCACACAGTCATGGGATCCCGCTGATAGTGGATAACACCGTAACGACTCCTTACCTTGTAAAGCCTTTGAGTCTGGGAGCGGACATTGTCCTGCACTCAACTTCGAAGTACATCAACGGCAGCGGTAATTCCATCGGGGGAATTATAGTAGACGGCGGAAAATTCAAATGGGATTTTAATAAATATTCCTCATTAAATGCTTATAAGCAATTTGGAGCGTTCATATATCTTGCCAAGCTCAGAAAAACCTTGTTTAAAGACTTTGGGGCGTGTTTGTCGCCTTTTAACGCATACTTGAGCAGTCTGGGTCTGGAAACTCTGGCTGTAAGGATGGATCGGCTTTGCAGCAATGCATTCAAGCTGGCAAAAAGTCTACAAAGTATATCTGAAGTCGTATCAGTGAATTACCCCGGCCTGGCTGAAAATGAGTATCAGGCGCTGGCAAATGAACAGTTCGAAGGCAAATTCGGCGCCATCCTTACTATAAGAGTGGGTTCCAAAGAGAAGGCCTTCAAGGTCATAAATTCGCTCAAATACGCATCCAACCTTGCAAATATCGGGGATGTCAGGACATTGGTCATCCATCCGGCTTCAACCATCTATGCAACAAATAGCATGGTTGAGAAAGAAAAAATGGGAGTTTATGAGGATTTGATAAGAATCAGTGTTGGACTTGAGGATATTGAAGATTTGCTGGAAGACTTCATGCAGGCATTGATTACATGATTTATAAATGGGAAGGTGAAGGACATGGCGGTATTTCCACTGTTTGTCGATCTGGGTGGAAAAACATGCATAGTAGTCGGCGGAGGCGAAGTAGCCTCCAGGAAGGTTGAGATATTGCTGCGTTTTGATGCGGATCTGAGTATAATTGCACCTGAAGTCAGCAGTTCAATTCTGTCCCTTGAGATACAGGATAAAATAAAAATATTCAGAAAAAAATATTCCGAACATGATATAGATGAGGCGTTTCTGGTAGTTGCCGCTACCTCGGATCCTGAGGTTAATGAAAATGTATTCAGGGATGCAAAGAAAAGGAACATACCTGTAAATGTCGTTGATGATCCGGAAAAATGTACTTTTATATTTCCATCAGTGGTTAATAGAGGTGATTTGACAATTGGGATTTCAACATCGGGGATATATCCTGTGCTTTCAAAGAAAATCAGGAAAATAACAGAAGAAGCTTTTTCTGAGGAATATGGCGGGATTCTCCGCCTGCTTGCGGATTTCAGGGTGAAAGTCCGCAAGAGCCATATAGACCAACCTGAAAAGGAAAAATTGCTTAAACAGGTCATAGATGAATTTTATGATAACGGAGTGATTTCTCACGAAGCGCTCAAAGCTATACTTGATAAACATCTTTCTTACTTGTTCCGGATATAGATGTGTTTAACATGATATTGGCCGGTTTCACGGATGTCTATGTCGAATTTGCCCAAAGCTTTTATCATTGGCGTCAATTTCGGGTAACCATATATTCTTGGGTCAAAATCAGGCTGTTTTTTCAGAATCAGATTCCCTACCTCACCTAGAAAAGCCCAGCCGTTTTCATCGGCAAGGTCGTTTATGGATGTTGCAATCAGGTCTGTAACATCACGTTTTTGTTTTTCAAGACTGGATTCTTCCTTTTGTTCATCCTTATTCTTCTTTTTCGAATCGGCAGCGTTCCTTTTCAAGTCGGGAATGGACAGCTCGCTTTTAGGCTTTGATGAATTGATGATCTCAATGTAAATGAATTTATCACATGCAACGATAAATGGGTTTGGAGTCTTTCTTTCGCCTATTCCTATCACTTTCATACCGGCCTCGCGGAGCCTTGTAGCCAGCCGCGTGAAATCGCTGTCGCTTGAAACAAGACAAAAGCCGTCCACTTTTCCCGAATACAGAATATCCATGGCGTCAATAATCATGGCGGAGTCGGTAGAATTCTTGCCTTTTGTATAGCTGTACTGCTGTACAGGAGTCAGGGCATTTTCCAGAAGTACATTTTTCCAGCCGTTTGCGAGGGTCGGCATTGTCCAGTCACCATAAATCCTTTTAAACGTCGGCGTACCATAAAGCGCTATTTCCTCCATCATACCTTTTATATTACCATAGGGTATGTTGTCTGCATCTATCAGAACGGCCAGTCTCAGGTCGTTTAATGTTTCCATTTGCGGTTATCTCCTTTTATATGCGGTTGTAAATATATTATCAAATCATAATATATTTGGCAAATTTTTGTTTATTTCCGGTAAATTTTAAAGTTATATATGTTACAAAAAATATTTCTGATGTATAATGTGGCTATACATCATATTTTTTCGTAGTAGTACTAATTATCGGGGGGGAACCAGCATGTTTGATGTAGCTTGTGTAGGAATACTGGTAGCTGACGCTATTGCAAGGACTGTTAATAATTTGCCGGATAAAGGCAAACTGGACCTGGTAGATAAAATTGAACTGTTCACCGGCGGGTGTGCGGTGAACACAGCTATAGATATGGCAAGAATGGGGCTGAATATTGCCATTATAGGGAAAATAGGGAATGACGGTTTCGGTAAATTTCTTTCAGGGACCCTTAAGGATGAGAAGGTTGATATAAAAGGCCTGGTTGCAGCTGACGGCTCCAACACCTCCGCTTCGCTTGTGACTGTGGATTCCAACGGGGAAAGGTCTTTTATGCATTGCGTAGGCGCTAACGGAGAGTTTTCAGTAAATGATATCAACTATGACGTAATCAGGGATTCAAAAATTGTTTTTGTTGCCGGTACAATGTTAATGCCTACTTTTGACGGAGAACAATGCGCCGGATTTTTAAAAAAAGCAAAGGAAATGGGCAAATATACGGTACTTGATACGGCATGGGATTCCAGAGGCCGGTGGATGAAGGTATTGAAACCCTGTATGGAATACATCGATTTGTTCATACCCAGTATCGAAGAAGCCGAACAGCTAAGCGGTAAAAATGATCCCGAGGAAATTGCTGACGTTTTCCTTTCAATGGGAGTAAGGACAGCGGTTATCAAAATGGGTAAGAAAGGCTGCTTTATAAAGGATTCCAACGGAGAAAAGCATACTATACCTACATATAGCAAAATAAAGGCGGTTGATACAACCGGAGCAGGCGATTCTTTTGTCGCAGGGTTCCTTACCGGGATGACAAAAGGCTGGAGCCTTTATCAATGCGGTCTGATGGGAAATGCAGTGGGTACTCACTGTGTAATGGCAGCCGGAGCTTCAACAGGGATAAAAAGCTTCAGGGAAATTACAGAATTCATGAAGAATAATGAGCCTGGCTGAAGGGTGACAGTGTGCAAAAAACCACAAATAGGAGTGCAGTTGATGAAAAAAGCATTGATGTATGGAGCTGGGAACATTGGACGGGGCTTTATCGGACAATTGTTTTCCCAATCAGGTTACGAGGTTGTTTTCGTAGATGTAAATACCGAGATACTCAGCAGATTGAACAGTGACCGCCAGTATCCGGTAAGAATATTAACAGGCAGCGAAGTAAAAGAGATTATTGTTAAGAATGTAAGAGGCGTAAGCGGACTGGATGCGGTAAATGTAGCGGAAGAGATAGCAGATGCAGACATAATGGCAACAGCTGTAGGAGTAAATATTCTGCCAAGGATAGCGAAGCCTGTCGCAGAAGGGCTTAAAAAAAGATGGTCCATTGCGAATATGAATCCATTGAACATAATCATTTGTGAAAATCTTATTGACGCCAACCACATATTAGCCGGACTGATTAAACAGGAATTGGACGACAGAGGGAAGGAACTGTTTGACAGGCTGGTTGGTCTGGTTGCAGCCTCAATAGGCAGGATGGTTCCGGTTATGACTCCCCAAATGCAGGAAGGTAATATTTTAAGGGTGTGTGTGGAGGAATATGGTGAATTGCCTGTTGACAAAGATGGATTCAAGGGAGAGATCCCAGCCGTTAAAAACATGTATCCCTTCAGTCCCTTCGGCTTCTATATTCAGAGAAAGCTTTTCATCCATAATATGGGACATGCATTAACTGCCTATTTGGGCAAGCTGAAAGGGTATGAGTATATCTGGCAGGCAATGGAAGATCCGTATATAAAGCCGGCTGTGAGGAAGGCGATGCAGGACTCCGCTGCCGCACTATCCAGAGAACACAGTGTGGCGCTTGATTTGATTCTGGACCATGTAGATGACCTTTTAAACAGATTTGGCAACAGACAGCTGGGTGATACGGTAAACAGAGTCGGTAACGACACCAGAAGAAAGCTTTCTCCCAATGACAGGCTGATTGGGGCAGCAAACCTTTGCATTTCTCACGGCGTCAATCCTGTAAATATCTCACTTGGGATAGCCGCCGCTATGAAATTTGACAGAGAAAGCTCAGCCAACAGTATCTATGGAATATTGACGGAGAAAGGCCCGGAGGCTGTGCTGGATGAAATATGCGGGATTAAGGCGGATAGTCCTCTTTGGAGTATGGTTATTTATTTTTATAATATGCTTGGCAACGGCATGGAGCTTGATGAATTATATGGATACCATACTTTATAAATGAGGTGTATGGTAATTACATATTCACCTTTTGAGGTAAAGACACTGCGACTTGGGTGAGAATAAAAAATTTTGGTGTTTGTCAGTATTATATGGGTATATTAATTCTATATAAATATATTATTTATATAGAGTTAGGAGAGCTGCTTATGACTGAGACTGAACACTTGAAAGAGAGAATCAAATCAGGACAGGAGAAATTGAACGATCTTCTGAAAAGCGGCAAAAATGATATGTTGACACTGGAAGATACAATCCGTTTAAGTAAAGAATTGGACAAGCTCATAGTGAAATTTCAAAAGCTTAAGGCGTAATATCTTACCGGAGCGTTTTGATGACTGAATTTGATGACTGAATTTAACTTTAAGGTTTACAAAATAACTGCTGCAATTCCTAAGGGAAAGGTTGCAACTTATGGCCAGATAGCAGCAATATTAGGTATTCCCACAGCTGCTAGAGCTGTAGGAACAGCCCTGCGAAATACGCCGGCAGGTCTGGACATACCATGTCACAGAGTTGTCAACAAAGCAGGCGCCATGGCGCCCGGTGAAGCTTTCGGCGGGGCAGGAAACCAGCGCAGGCTGCTGGAAGAAGAAGGTGTTGTTTTCAAACCCGGTGGGACCATCGATATGAAGAGGCATTTATTACAAAACAAGCTCTAATACTACAGCGTCAATTTCATTATAATATCGGCATTCATGCGCCTTACAAAATTAGTTCATTCAATATAGTTTATCCATTATCATCTCTACGGCAATTTTCGCATTTTCTCCGGCCTTTTCCCTGAGCTCAGGAATAGCTTTGCCAAGCTCCTCTCTTATCAGCTCTCTTCGCTTCCATACATCTTCCGTAAGCTCTCTCAGCTTCTCAAATTCCAGATTTCTGACGTCCCCGGCGGAAGCCTGGTTTATATATTCCAGAAAACCTTCGATCTTGGGGTCGTATACCAGACCTACCATGGGAACGCCCGCACCGGCTGAAAACACCAGCGCATGGAGCCTCATGGCAACCATCATTTCCATTTTGCCAATTATTTCATAAGTGTCATATACATTCAGCTTTTCCCGGATTATAAAGCTCCTGCATTTCATTTTTGCCGCAACATTTGCAAGAATAGGAACATCATCAGGATGCTGCATGGGAATGAATACAGGCAGCAGTCCGAATTTTTCCGACATATGGTCCGCAAGTCTGGCAATGACATTCTCGTATAACTCATGCTCAACTTTTTCATGACCGGGATATTTCCTCAAGGAAAAGCCGATATACTTTGCAGAGGTATCAATACCCAGGGATTTCAATATATTCTTTGTACGTGGATCGTCTTTACAGGTTACCGTCAAAGCAGAGTCGGCGGTCAGAAGAATCTTTGGCCTGCTGATATCCATGTGCTTCAATTCCGAATAGGACAGCTTTTCTCTCAGGGTTATGACATTTACCTTGTTCATTATCTTCCGGGTCAAAAGCCTGCTGATTTTCTTTTTTAACGGTCCGATACCGTTGGCGTAAAACATGATCTTCAATTTCATCTTATTGGCAAGCCAGACAATGCTCAGATAGAAAAACAGTGAACGGATGCTGGTATTGTCCTGCAGCAGGTTGCCACCCCCGTATATGAATGCTCTTGCTTTTCTCATGGCTTTGAATATCCGGAAGGGGTTTTGCCGGCTTATGGACTCGACATCATATTCCTTAGACGTACTAACGGGAGTTCTGGATAAAATCAGCATCTTTATTTCAGGCTTGTATTTGCGCAGGTCATTTATGATTGACGTCAGCAAAGCTTCATCGCCGATGTTCTGAAACCCGTAATATCCTGAAATAATAGCGTCATAATACTTTGTCCCATGGCTTGCCGCATTGTATTTTTCCAGGATTCTCTTATAGATGTCCATCTGAGCGCTGCACATTTTTTCAACGGAGAATTCCCTGCGAGCCTTTTCATATTTTTTTTCTACCATTTCAACCAGCTTGCCGGGGTCGGGGCCCAATCGGATAATTAGCTCCGAAAGTCTTTGATAATCTCCGGGCTGGAACAGAAAGCCGTTTTCACCGTCTTTTATCAGGTCGGGTATTCCGCCTACATTGCTGCTGATGGTTGTCTTTTTAAAACGTACTCCTTCAAGTATGGAATATGAAAAGCTTTCACTGATGGAAGTCAAAACGCTTATATCCACACAACTCATCAGTTCATTGGGGTCATCCAGCCATCCGAGGAAAAATACCGTGTCTTTCAGGTCCAGGCTGGAAGTAAGCTCCTCCAATTCCTTTCGGTCTTCTCCGTCGCCGCCTATGAGGAATTTGATATTGGGGTTCTGCTTTTTTACAATGGCAGCAGCCTTTATTAACGTATCTATACTTTTCACCGGATATAGACGCGCTACGATTCCCACAATTATACTTTGTTCATTAAAACCCAGTCTGTATTTTCTTATTAAGTTTTCTTTGGTGTATTTGGTTAAAGGCGCGGAAAAGTCCATTCCTTTATAAAGTACATAAATGGCGGAGGGGTTGAAATTTCTTCCTGCCAGCATATCCCTGAAATTCTCCGATACCGCTATATAATTTCCGATATAACGAAGCGCGATTGTGTTGAGCAAGCCGATGGAAATACGTTTAGGCAAGCTATGCATGTAATCCAGCTTGTAATCGCTGTGTACTGTGGTAACTGTGGGCAGCCTGGTATAACGGCGTGCAGCCAGGGAAAACATGTTGGCCTTTGCGCCATG
>VEPD01000430.1 GCA_012027035.1 Ruminiclostridium sp.
CAACATCCTTTACCTCAAACATCAGGACACTGCTGCTGTTGCCGGTATATTTTGTTGAACCGGCCACCATATCTTCCATACCGTTTTTCGAAAAGATAGCGATTCCTGCCCCATTAGTTTGTATCGTTACATGAGTATCATTACCTTCTGCAGCAGCTTGCAACACTTTTCCATAAAAATCAGAAAGACGGGAAACGTTCTCAGTAATAATACAAATTCCTGCAAATATCATTTCAAAACCTCCTTAATAACGGTAAATAGAAAAACCTGCCATGCATCCTTTATTATACATCATTCTATTCCAAGTGTCTTTGCCAATTCATTGCAGCTTATGTTTTTACTTATAGCAATCCCTCTATCAAGTATTTTCTTTCTTGCCTCCTCCGGGTTTAAACCGGATGCAGGCTTCATCCATTCAAGTGGAACCCATCTCTCCACATTATCATATACATTTGCCGGCCATCCGTAAGGCTGTCCATATTTATCAGTCTTCCGCCTGCTTCCGGCGACAGTAATGTAATATTGCTGCTGCAATTCTTGAATAGCTCTATCAACCTTGCTGCCGCCTTTTTTTAATGTGACCCCCATCTCCTGTCTTATATCGCTGGTGTTAAGTAGAGCCTTTTCCTCAAAAAGCTGCCATAAATGCCAGACTGTCTGATTTACTTGTCCGGACGTTCTTCTCTCTTCCATGTGTTCTTTGGGATGGAAAGCTGTATAAAACAGGGAATACATATGTCCTGATACAAAACCTTTATGTCCGCCAATAATACAGCCGAATGCCAGCCGTTTTTCCTCTGCAGCTTTATCCTTCCAGCACCATGGGTCGGTATCCGGGTCACCTGTATGCCAGTTTCCCTTTGGCGTCTCTTCTGATAGAGATGGAAAACCCGGCAAAATATTGGATAATACCATAAATCCGAAATCATCAACCCTGGCAATAAAGTCTTTATATCTTAATAGCTGTGTCATAAAGAATCTTACTCCTCTTCCTTCGCCCATCTTTTTAGAATTTCTATCCTTGCACCAGGAGGATTGTCACCATGCTCCTTATCAAGGTATGAGTAGGCATAAAGCTTCTTGCAAGGCATTTCCCCGCACTGGCCGCAATGATTATACCTTTTATTCTGGCAACACACTGCTACAGGACACTCGCCATGAAAAGGGTGCCCGTTTGTTTCTACGCATCCACCGCATTTACAGGGCTCCCTATAAGAGCATTTGCTGCACAACAGACCACATCTTGAATCAACCATATGTAACCACCTTTTTTGCTTTATCCTATCACACTGAACAAGACAACTATATGTCATGTTCATAATTTCGAATAATATTTTTTGCCTTGTCCTTTATTTCATTGACCATATCAATAGGTTCAATAACTCTTGCCTTGTCCCCAAATCCTAATACCCAGGATATCATATAATCCCTGTTTGTATAACCAACTGATAGCTTTAAGCTTCCATCCCCCATAACCTGATAGCAATCAGGTCCATATTCCTCAACGAGACGGTATTCCAATGATTTATCAAATAAAATGGTGATTTTGCTTTCATCAGTAAAATAGTCATCCAAATCAAGCTCATCAGGTGGTATTTCTCCAGGAAGAAACGTCTCATCAAGCACTCTATGTCTCCATAAACGGTTAAGCTTGAATAGACGGAAATCATTCTTGTTCCTGCAGTAGCCAAATACATACCATGATGTCCATTTAAAAGTTATGAAGTATGGCTCGATTGTTCTGTTTGAAAGCCCCTTTTCGGAATAGTAGTCAAAACATATAAGCCTGTTTTCCGCTATTGCGGTTTTTATCATGTTGATTTTTTCTGAAAGACTGGATCTGTAATGCGAGGATAGGTCTATTATGATTTTGTCTTTTACCGAAATAACAGCTTCACATTTAGGTGACAACTTTGAAATCAATCCTTCAATTCTTGTGGAATCAGAAATACTGCCTATGCTTTTTAAGCCGATTATAATGCTTTGGAGTTCGTCAACCGTCAGAACGCTTTTATCAAGTTTATATCCATCGGCAATAGAGATTCCGCCATCTCCACCTTGCCGGGTTATGATGGGAATACCGGCTTTACAAATATCATCAATATCTCTGTGGATCGTCCTTCGGGAAACCTCGAACTTTTCCGCGAGCTCCGGTGCAGTTACCTTATCATGCTGCAACAGCAAAGTTATAATACCTAATAAGCGGTCTATTTTCATTGCTTACCTCGATAATACATATTCAGGTAAAATGATTTTATCACACGGATTGGAGCCTTGTAAATTATACCTTATACGTTTGTTATAAGGTGAGGACAGTCTATATAATACTCATTCATCAACATTTCGGCTTAAGAATTTGCTTTATCTATGAAAACACATTGCGTTTTCGTACAAAATGTTTTTATTCTTATATTCTGAATGATAGTATCCATAAAAATAATCACATACGAGATTCTGATATAAATAGAAAGAAGGCATTATCTCAATATCATAATCATTCAAATAACCATATTTCAAAAAATGCTCCATATACCTTTTAAAATTCTCTATATCAAATTCACCATTTATACATTTACCATCTGCAAGTGAATATGACCTGATAACCTCCCAACACAATGGATGAACGCATGCGGATGTAAAGTCTATTATAGCATTAATCCTGTCCTTTCCACATATAATTTGATTTATTGAGTAGTCACCATGAGTATTTCCACATGTCATCCTGGCAAAGTCAAATTTCAAGTTTTTATATCTATCGATCAATCTTATTTTCTCTTCCTGAACTTCTGCAATATTGTCATCACCATTATCTATTGCCATTTTAAGCGTATTGGTATGATTGATAGTTGCAACCTCCGGCGTAAAATAATCAAGAAAGCCCTGGCTTATACCTAAAGGAAGCTGTGCTAACTTACTTAAAGAATTCTGTATTTTGCCAAGCAATTCCGCTGATTGATACAAAAGCCATTCAGGAGCTGTATTATGCTTATGAATTATGCCATTGACAAATGTCTGCATATGATATCTCTTGTTGCCTTTACAAACCAGAGTTTGGCCGCAAAACACATTTTATATATGTTTATTAAAATTGTCAACACTAATAATATTAAAGTGGATATATCTTTCAAATTATAAATACAGAAATAGCTTGAGATATATCCACTTCTAAAAATTAGTTATAAATCTTATTTAAAACCAGTTTTGAATTGCCTGTTTTACCTTTCTTGCATAAATAATTGCCCTACGTGTTGTTTCACCGATTATGCTTCTATCATAATCACCATACTCCAGTTCAATAGTAAACCCGCTATAAGCAAGCCAGTCGTGGACATTTTGCAGAGTGGGAATATGCTTTACAGATTCCTTTTCAAAGATATGAGTTTCACCATCAGGCAGGATAATCTCTGTACGGCTTTTCCCATTTGTCATCTGCGTTTTCATGTCATAACTTCCTCCACAACCGATATACCTGCCATAAACACCCATGTCATCATAACCATCAAAATGTACATGCTCATCGTTAGAGTTAAAAAAGTTTTCGGGATGGGCAAACAGATTAAAATCAAGATAAACATAGCCCCCTGGTTTTAAAGCACCGTCCGCTTTTTGAATAAACAACTGCTGTGCTTCCTTGTAATCGCCATCAGTTACTATATTAATCATTATGTTCCCTGCAAGAACGACAACATCATAATTATTACCCCAATCGCTCGTGACGGCATCGGCTTTATAGAATAAAATGTTCTGAAGTCCAGCGATTTTACCCGGTATCATAGACATCATGTCTTCGTCCATATCAAATCCGACTACATTATGTCCGGCTTTTGCGAGAGGTACAAGTATTCTTCCTCCACCGCAGCATACCTCCAGGATGTTTTTGGATTTGTCGCCAAGGATGTACAGCATCAACGCCACATCGCAGGTTTGACTTTCCTGTTGATCGTAAATACTCGCATACCAGTGGTTTTTATTCCTATTAATGTTCAAAATGCTCTCCTCCATTTTTTCAGGAGGGCTAAAGTATAGTCACCCTCCCATTCGTCTTAATAACACTTAATGCTGTGTTTTTCATAAGAAATCACCCTTCCATTAAAATATTATTATATCGTTAAAGCAATATAACCCTTAAAAACAAGCAATATTCATATTCATCCATATCCGCTCATAAACCTGCTTCTATGGCCTGATCATCAATCCTGCGCACAACGTCACAAGTATAGGCAGTGAAATATTTCAGCCAGAATCCTCTCGCTGTAGGATTGAAGCTCTCAAAATCCACGCCAAGCTGCTTGTATCCTTCTGACTTCAGCGTGGAAATCACACCATTCAGAAGGTTCTGGTAAACACCTTTTCCCCGATATTCAGGCAGACAGTATGCACCGCAGATGTTTTGCCTTCCGTGTATGGCACCATCCATTAACACTCTTAAATACGCAATGATTTTTCCGTTTTCTTTCGCTGCAAAGTAACGAAAAGGCAGTTCAACGGCTTCTTTGTAAAGTGTTTCCTCTGTATGTAGGGAAAATCTGATGAACATGGGACTTTGTCGAAAGTGCTTGACCAGTGCATTTTGGAGTGCCAGTGTATTAGTGAATGCTTGCGGTTGTAATTCTACAAAGGCAATCCCATGACATGGCGGTGTCGTGATTTCCTCCATTGGACGAATCGCATCAATTCCCCACAAGCCAAAGCCATACTCGAAAAATTGGCGCTGCGCCGTTGTATCGTGAGCATAAAGCGTGATAGCATGATTATAAGTGCCTGCCTGCACCCATTTTTCCGCTGCCGCCTGGTACATTTTCGCATAAATATCTGCACGGTTTTCCCCTATCGCCGCGTTTCCGCATATTGGAGAATAAGCACCCATAACATTTTCCAACTGAAAAGGCTTGTTAATGGGTGAATACGAGCATAGGAACCCGACCATTACGCTATTTTCAAATGCGGCGACACCCATATTGTTATCTGCAAATTGTGCAAGGTCGGGCATGATGAGGGTGGGGGGAAGGACGGGAACAAAGTCCCGCTCCTCCTTGTAGTTTTGTTTGGCAAGCTGTGCCGCCGCTTTGATGTGGTCACATGTAAAATCTTTTATTACCAAATTCATCATCCTTTCTTCAGTACAAGGCATAATGTATCTGCTTCACCGGTATATGGACTACCGCAGACATCATCATAAATGCTGTATATCTGAAATCCGAGAGGCGTCACCTCATTGAGCAATGTATGTTTGGTGAACACCATGTCCCAGATACGGTATTCGTATAGACCATTCTCTGTAATAACAATGGTCTTGTTAACTTTAGCCGTATTGTTCTCAAAATAATATTCAGCTTCCAGGCATAAATGCTGCTTGCCGCTCCAAAAACCGCCGTTTTCATGGTACGACCAGGATGTATTATCACGCTTGCCGTTAAAAGTTCGCTCGGTGAAGACATCAAAAATAAACAAGCCGTTGGGTTTAAGCGCACGGTGTATTTTTGATAGCAGCGTTTTTCTTTCATCAGGAATGAGGGCAGCGTAATCACAGTATATCAATGTGATCACGTCGAATGCCTCAGAGTAATCCATCTCCAAATAATTCCGGTAAATATATTTGGTTCGAGTATCGTGTTCTTTTGCGTAAGCAATCGAGCGTTTGGAATAATCCATACCGGTTACGTCATATCCAGCGTCTGACAAACGTTTGGTGTAAAGCCCCGGGCCACAGCCCAGGTCAAGTACTTTACTACCTGCCGGGATGATGCTTTGAAGCCACTTTACCGAGTGGTCAATATCACTATGCTTGCGGCTTGCTGCATCCCGATCCGGGTTGAGATGAGCTTCGAGCATCCCCTTTGAAATATGCTCATCATCCCAAAATGGCTCACAACTGCGCTGCCAGAGGGCAGGTTTTTGTAAAAGTGAAAACAGTTCGTTTATCATATCTATCTTTTTCCTCTCTTTATTTTTTTGTTGCAGTAATCAAAACAAGTGTCAAATAGTTTTCAGTATCTACATCAAGAAGTTCATAATCAGCTGTTTCTCTCCATAGTGCTTTGCCGTCAGGTATGTCTTCTGCAAACTTAATATCTACAAGCCCAGTTTTCTCCCACATCTCACGCCACCACTTCGAACTATGAAATGAATACATATTTCCATCCCAATATGGCTTCATAGCATCCGGTAATCCATCGCAGAATTCTCTCGTCAGTCCTGGACTTACAATTCCAAATTGGCCTCCTTGCTTTACCAGCTTTGCATAAACATCAGGAAAGTAAGTTTCATCGGTACCATAATAATGGTAAGAATCAACACTTATTGCTGCATCAAAGAATCCATTGGCATATGGGAGACTGTGAGCCTCAGCATGAATCGGGATAACATTATCATCAACTCCCATTTCTACAAAGCGTTTATAGTTATCTGTCGGATTTATCCAAAGGTCATTTGCAAATACTGTTACTCCAAATTCCTTTGCTAAAAATATTGAGGTCAAACCTTTACCACAGCCCATATCTAACACTCTCATACCTGGTTTTAAACTCATCTTTTCACATAATATTTCTATAAGCCACATAGCATTCGGTCCTTGCATTTTATTATCGTTATAGAACTTTTCGTGGCTTTTATATTGTTTTTCGCAACGTTCAAATTTCCCCATTAATATTTCCCTCCATTTTTCTTTTTTGCTTGCTCCATTTGGAATGCTCCCTGCGGTTTAAAGTCATTATCAAAACTCCGTTCCAGTTGCCCTAACGGAAAAGGAGGTGTTGCCAACGGCTTCACTGCAATAGACATGAGTAGGGTGGGATTGTCGTCCGCCGCTATCCGATTTGAACTGAGTACACCGCATAAACGGCAGCGATGAATAATTGCCCATTCACCGTTTTTGCGCACCCATACGCCAATCGGGTCCATAATTCCTTTGCACAGAGATGCCCGGTCGCCCGGCTCGTTGTCAACATGAACGCTGGACAGACATTTCGGGCAGTGATTGCGGTGCTGGCTGCCGGCGCCCTCCGGCACAATAAATATTCCACATATCTTGCAGGTAAAGCTCTCTGCGCAAGCTGTGTACCGGTAATCCGCTTTTTTATTCTGCTTTTGAAATTTCGCGATTTCTTTGTGCCGTTGCTGCTTTTCATGCAGATACCCCGCCTTGTCGTCGGAAAATTTTGCTTCTCGTTTCAATTGCAGATAGCTCTCCCAGCGCTCGCGCCGGAGCTCGCCGTTCGCAATCGCCGCCCTGACTGCGCAGCCCGGCTCGGTCTGATGGCGGCAGTCGCTGAACTTACACCGTCCAAAATAGCTTTCCACATCGGTAAACGCTTCGCCAAGGCCCTTGCTGACATCCCACATGCCAAGCTCACGCATTCCCGGCGTATCGATAATCATAACGCCGCTATTAAGCATAATCAATTGGCGGTGAGTGGTAGTATGGCGACCTTTGGAATCATCCTCACGGATTTCATTTACCGCCATAATCTCATCGCCGGCTAATGCGTTGACAAGACTTGACTTGCCCACACCTGATGAGCCAAGAAAAACAATGGTCTTTCGGGGTTTTAGGTATTCACTTAAAGCGGTGATTCCATATC
>VEPD01000203.1 GCA_012027035.1 Ruminiclostridium sp.
ATGCAACTGTAATTGACAGACTAAATGCCGAAGGTACGGTACTTTTGGGAAAACTCAATATGGATGAATTTGCAATGGGAGGCTCGACGGAGAATTCCTACTTCAAGCAGACCAGAAACCCATGGGATCCGGACAGAGTTCCGGGTGGGTCAAGCGGAGGAGCGGCAGCATCGGTTTCCTGCGGTGAAGCGGTTTTTGCGCTGGGCTCTGATACGGGAGGATCTGTCAGACAGCCGGCTTCCTTTTGCGGCGTTGTCGGTATAAAACCCACATACGGGGCAGTATCGCGCTTTGGTCTTGTAGCCTTTGCTTCATCACTTGATCAGATCGGACCATTGACTAAAGATGTCACCGACTGCGCATTAGTGCTGAATGCCATTGCAGGTCACGATCCCAAAGACTCAACCTCGGCAGCCGTTGAATATCCGGACTATACAAGGGCTTTGGTTAATGATGTAAAAGGACTTAAAATAGCAATCCCGAAGGAATACATGGGGGAAGGCCTGAACCCAGAAGTAGGAAAAGCCATTCTGGAAGCTGCAGCCACATTTGAAAAGCTTGGCGCGGTTTGTGAAGAAATCACATTGCCGATAACTGAATATGCAATTCCCGCATATTACATAATCTCCTCTGCTGAAGCCAGCTCCAATCTGGCAAGGTATGACGGGATAAAATACGGTTACAGGGCGGAAAAATTCACAGATTTGCTGGATCTGTACAAGCAGACCAGGAGCGAAGGTTTCGGCCCGGAGGTAAAGCGAAGGATTATGCTGGGAACTTATGCTTTGAGCTCGGGATATTACGATGCATACTATAAAAAGGCTCTCCAGGTGCGAACATTGATACGCAAGGGGTTTGACGAGGCTTTCGCAAAATATGATTTAGTTCTGGGACCGACAGCGCCAACGACGGCATATAAAATCGGAGAGAAGGCTGACGACCCGCTTGCCATGTATCTCGGAGACATATATACTGTTTCCGCCAATATTGCAGGCCTTCCCGGACTGGTGCTACCGTGCGGATTTGATGGAAATGGTCTGCCCGTAGGAATGCAGCTTATAGGTAAGCCGTTTGACGAGTTAACGCTACTCAGGGCGGGCTTTACTTTTGAACAAAATACCGGCTATCACAAACGTAAGCCGAAAGTATAGCGTTGAGGCGGATTCCGTATCCGCCCTGCTAAATAGAGTTTATAGAGGTGTTATTAAAAATGGAATATGAAACAATTATGGGACTTGAAATACATGCAGAGCTTAATACAAAATCAAAAATATTCTGCACTTGCACCACCGAATTCGGCGGAGAACCAAACACTCATTGCTGCCCCGTATGTACAGGTATGCCGGGGGTACTTCCGGTACTCAATAAAAAAGTAGTGGAATATGCCGTTAAAGCCGGGCTGGCAATGAATTGCAGCATTTTGGACTTCAGTAAGCAGGACAGGAAGAATTACTTCTATCCCGATCTGCCAAAAGCCTATCAGGTGTCACAATTTGATTTGCCGCTGTGTAAAAACGGAGATGTTCTCATTGAAGTGAACGGAGTAAGGAAAAACATCGGAATTACCCGAATCCATATAGAAGAGGATGCAGGAAAGCTTATCCATGATGAATGGGAAACAGGGTCGCTTGTCGATTACAACAGATGCGGCGTACCTCTGATTGAAATTGTAAGTGAACCGGACATGCGAACACCGGATGAGGCAAAGGCTTTTGTAGAGAGAGTAAAGGCTATCCTGGAATATCTGGATGTTTCCGACTGCAAAATGCAGGAGGGTTCTCTCAGGGCGGATGTAAACCTGTCCGTGCGACCGGTTGGACAGGAAAAATTCGGGACGAGGACTGAAATGAAAAATCTGAATTCCCTCAGGTCAATATACAGAGCTGCAGAGAACGAAGCAAAGAGACAAATAAATGAATTGGAATCGGGCGGGGTTATTATACAGGAAACAAGGCGCTGGGATGACAACAAAGGATACAGCTATGCCATGAGAAGCAAGGAAGAAGCCCATGATTACCGTTATTTTCCTGAGCCCGACCTGGTGCCTGTTGTTGTCGATGAGGAGTGGCTCGGCAGGATCAAGGCTTCCCTTCCGGAATTGCCTGAAGCCAGAAAAAGCAGGTATATGCATGAATTCGGTCTTCCTGAATATGATGCAGCCTTATTGACAAGCTCCAGGCGTCTGGCGGATTTTTACGAAGAGGCAGCATCGGGAAGCAGCAACGCCAAGGCCGTAGGTAACTGGATCAGGGGTGATTTGATGCGTATATTGAAAGAAAAGGGGTTGGAGACGGTAAGCATTCCTTTTCCCGGAAGCCATCTGGCACAGCTTGTTTCATTGATCGACAAAGGAACCATAAGCGGGACAATAGCAAAGAAGGTCTTTGAGAAGATGTTTGAATCAGGCCGTGAGCCGCTTTCGATAGTTAAAGAGGAAGGGCTTGAGGTTGTCAATGATGAATCCGCTCTTGTGGCTGCCGTTAAAAAGATTCTGAATTCCAATGCCCAGTCGGTGGCGGATTATAAAAATGGCAAGGAAAAAGCTTTCGGATTCCTGGTAGGTCAGGCGATGAAGGAAACCAGAGGTAAAGCAAATCCGCAGCTTATAAACAAGCTTATAAAAGAAGAATTGGAAAAATAAGCAAGGTATGGCGGGGATACAGAGTAAATGGATGCCGATGCCGTGCGCACCGTATCCCATTTGTCTCAAGTATTTGGGAGAGTTGAAAGGATTATATATGAACTTGACAAGGGTTTTCCGCAAGTGCTTTCTTAATCGATTTAATCTTTATATTCAAGGTATATTACTTTCCCATATCTTTTTATATTAAAGTTAGGTTTATTTATAGAATATATTTTTTTCGCAATTTCTTCTTGATAATTTGTGATTATAAAACCATATCCGTTATTCTCACTATAACCATATAAATAGCATACCACATCACCATCATTCATGAAAACAATCTGATTCATTCCCTCACTTACAGTTTCCGATATAGTGTCCCACTTATATCCTACTGTTTCATATATTTTTTCTTTTGAAGTGTATGGTGCAAACGAATACATAATATCCCATTTAAAAGGTGTGAATTCCGATAAGTTAATACGTTCTTTTGATCCCAAACTGAATAAAATCTTGTTTTTTAAAAGTCTTTCGTTTTTCCCCCAAATATTTTCCTTAAATGTACTAACAACAAAAATAATAGAGGCTAAGATAAGAGTTACAACTATTATTGATACCATCATATAGGATTTTTTTACTTTCATAATCATGTCTCCTTGTTTAATAGAAGGGAGGCTCACCACATAGGATGAGCTACCCCACTAAGGTTATTCCGTACTAATAAACTCTTATTCATTTTGTCCGAATCTAATTTCTCTTTATCAATTTTACAGTTTTGTATTTACCAATTTTCCATTAACAATTCTTAATAGGCCACCCACTCTGACTCGGATGCTGTTACACCGGTACGCCTGCCCTGGTCGTCATAGGTGTAGGAGGCTATTACGTTATTGCCCGAGTCCTTCACCTGCACCAACTGGTTATCTCATTGTAGACAAAGGTCTTTGACCCATTGCCTGTCAGGTTGCCGTTGAGCCGCCCCCCTTACATTCCCTTGTAATAATTATTTAATCGTGATTTCTCTTGTATAAGATTCTGTTTTACTTTTCACTACTTCATTGTCATTAAAATTAGCAGTTCGTATTTTTTCATTTGTAAGACTAGGATCCATATAAATACATGTAGTCCAACCATTACCATATTTATCTTCTATATACACAAATATTTTTCTATCATATTCTCTGAAGTTACGAATAATTATTTTGTAATTGCCCTTTATAAATGCTTCACTTTGAAGAATATCCTCCAAATAGCTTGTTATTTTCTGAATAGTTTTACTCCTTTCATCCGTAAGTGTCGGATAATTAGGTTTTGTTACTTTGCCAAAGTGTATTTTAATCTTCTTAACAAAAATGTAACCCATGTCCAAAAAATCTTTCTTTTTCTCTTCAAGTGACTTATACCAATAAATAAAATCCGGCTCATCGCCATATCCATTTTTATACCTTGGTAATAAAAATGCATGATAAACCTCATTGTTATTATACATGATGCTCTTAATTCTTCTATCAAAGAAAACCATAATATGTGATTGAACTTTTGGGTTTATATATATTTCAGCTATAAGATCTTTTTGTTGAAAATCTTGAAAAAGTGAATTATTGCTATTATACCATATTTCATCATTAACTCCATTTTTTATTGATTCTATTAGTAATAGCTCATTTACAGTGTTGCTACTTTTGCTTAATATATTGTTTTCCTTTGTTGAATCTATTAAGCTGCTGTCGGTATATTCTAAGTCTCCAATAGTGTTATTTTTTTTGCTATAACATGAAGCGCTTGTAAAAACAAAGATGAATAATAGAACTAATAAAATCATAAATCTATTTTTCATAAAATAATCTCCTGTAAAACTGATGTTTTTTATTATAGTACTATAGCAAAACATTTTCTTCATTCTTCCGGAAATAACGCATCAAAGTGTTCGCGATATTTCCGGAAGGAACATAAAGCCGATATATTATTGTTTGTTTTGCTTTAGTAATAGTTATAAATTATAAAAGATGTTATTCCCAATATTACCAGTTACATTTTTCCAAGTTGATGGATACGGTTTCCTTTTTTTCGTTACTTTATTATAAACTAAAGGTCCGTAATAATCATAAAAGTAATACCTTTTACCAATTGGATTCCTAATACTCTCATATCTGCCTAGCACAACGTATACAGCAAGATTTCTCGCATATTTCCAGCCTGATGATGATTTCGCCTGTGTTACACTTGTTGTGCCAACGATACGGGTAAGTGCTGTTATCTGGTCAAGCTTGTTATATGCATAGCCGGTTTTTATTATATTTGAGCCTGCTGTTGCCGTCAGCAATGTCAGGCTGCCGTTGTTGTCATAGGTGTACCCGAAGCTGTTGTTTGCCCCTTCTGCTACATTTGTAACACGGTTATTTTTGTCATAGGTGTTTGTAGTGGTGGTACCTGCAGCAAGGTTGTTAATTGTTGTTGCATTGCCGTTGGCGTCATAGCCGTAAGTCCACTTCTGTGTCCCGTTATAGGATACGCCGCTCAACCTGTTCAAAGCATCGTAGGTGCTGGTTATTGAGTCCCCTTTGGGGAACACGACTTTGTTTGACGCTCCATTTTTATTATACCCGAATTGTGTAACCCGACTCAAGGCATTTGTTATACTTGACACCTGGTTGAACTCGTTATATGCGTAAGTTGTCACCTTGTTTCTTGCATCCGTGAGTGTCGTCATATTGCCTGCATTATCATAGCCATAGGAAGTTATTCCGGTTTTGGCGTCTGTCACCTGGTCAAGGAGATTGCGGGTGTTATATTGGAAAGATGTGGTCTGGTCTGCATTGGCAATATATGTAAACCGAACTGAAGTCATGTACTGCTTTTATTTCCGGAGCCACATAATGCCAGCCCTCAGCAGTCTTGCTGAAAATCAGTGCCGTGCCATTCAACGGATCTCCGTTTTAAGGGTCACCTGTGTCCTGTGTCAAGGAGACCAAAATCGCTGGCGTGATGACTTATTTACAACCATCCTTAAGAAATGTTATACTCTTTATGGAAAAGGAAGTTGTATCGAAATAAGTTGAAAAAGATCTAGCCTAATTTCCGCGACTCCATTCTTCTGGGATAATCAAAGATTTTGCGCGAGTGCGACGAAAGCTCAACATATATTGATTAACCGCTTGTTGAGCTCTTTTTATGCACAAAACTTCCGATTGGTTCCTTTAAGAACCGTCCCTTGTCACTGTTATTAGCCTAACATGCTATTCACTTCTACTTACTTCAAAGAAATACCCCTCCCAACAAACCAATAAAGTATTTTCGTCGATTATTAAAAAAGAGCCAGCTAAATTTATCCATAAATTAGCATAATCATTGGTATTACCAGTAAAAATTTCTACATGCTGCATTTTATCTTTATGAAAACCTAATTTTTCAAAGCTCACATAACCGTAATAATCAAAAAACTCATCACTAGTCATTTCTGTTAAATAATAATATGGATTTTTAATAGATTCATTTTCAAATTCTGCTATAGTTTCTGTATAATGTATCTCCTTTCCAATATATTTATTTGCTTCCTCATCAGTAAGTGCTGAAATACCTGCATTCGATAGTACTCTACTAATTTTCCATTTTCTTAAAAAAAATGCATTTGTAAGATTTCTATTATCAGATTGCTTAATTACATCATTTCCCTTATTTGTGCTTAACTTTAAACTCGTACTTTTTTCAATATTTACAGACGATGTATTATTCTGGCAAGCCGTTAAAGTTATAGTAATTAATAGAAAAGTTATACAAATCAAATTTATTCGATTCATTTTATGTCACCCATCCCCTCTATTATGATTTCACCAACGAATTAATGAGTCTAAAAAGTTTTTTACACATTTATAAAATAAATACTTTCTTAAAAGAGTTTATTACTACAGCGAAACATTTTTTATCCTTCCTGAAATAACACGTTGGAGCCTTCGCGTTATTTCAGGAAGGCGCATAAATGTCGATGAATAAATACTTGTTTCGCTGTAGTATTAAATATTAAGGATTAGAAAGGTACTTTACGGTCATTTCTAATATAATCACCCCCAGTTTTCATAAACATTTCGTATTCATCTACTCTACGTCTCCATAATCCACCTAACTTTTTACCACCAGAACTTATCCAGCTTGTAAAATCCTTATAAAGAACACTAACGGCGATATTACCTGCTTTTAAATCTGCAAGTAATTGAGATTTTACTAATTTTCCAGTATTAAATTCAAAACTAACTAATG
>VEPD01000324.1 GCA_012027035.1 Ruminiclostridium sp.
AGTCATGTCGCCCATTACATCAAAACCGATGCCATCAAGGCCGGAGTCTTTTAATGCACCTGCTTCTTCCCAGGATATGAAACCTGTATGTGCGATAAGGATAAGGTCAGTTGTATCCTTTATTTTTCTTATTGCAGGTATTAAACTTTTAATTGGCACATGCCCCATTTCATCACAGCCTCCTGTCAGCAGTATCCCTTTTGCGCCTGATCTTTGAAGCATAAGGGCTTTCTTTTCAAGCTCCTCATTTGTGGTTGCAGGGATCAGGCGCTGCAGCAATTTGCCTTTGCAATGCTGGCACATAAGGGAACATGAATTTCCAGTGATGGATATAGAGGGGAAAGTGTCTGAAGTGATGAAGAAATTGATTTTCTTTTTTGAATGACTTTTTTCAGGCATGGAATTTATCCTTATATTTATTTCCATATATTACAACTCCTGCAACAAAAAGTAATACACACAGGAGATAAATGTCAGATCCTGTGAAAAATCCAGTATTGAAAAATGGGTTGAAATCGGATGGATAAAACGGTTTGATATCACGATATAAAGGAGAATCAAACAGGATATGCAGGAATATTCCCGAAAATGATGCTATCCAGATGCTTTTTGATGAAAAAGCCTGCGAAAGTTTGAGTGTAACAAGTGTATTTTGGATATATTTATCCATTTTAACCATTAAAAGTGCAAGAATAATGGCAACAATTGACCCACCTGCAAAAGAATGGAAAAAACCATGAAGCGGATGACCGGGATTAAAAAACAAAATGAGGAATGGCTCTACATCGACAATGACATTTGCTATAAGGAATGTGGGGAAGTGGATATACCGGAATAACATCAAACCGAAAAACAGCGCGGGGCCGAAGTGAAATGGTGTAAAGGGCATAATTGATCTCCTTAAATCTGCTTAATATAGGTAATAAATAGATATATTACATTGAAGTATTCGAAATCATATAAATATTATATTACGTAAATAACCACAATTATCTCAAATTTAAATAACCCACCGCAAAGTTCACAGAGAGCGCCAAGGAGAGATTTGAAGCCCATATTGGTTGCACTTAAGAAAATAACTCCTCGTTTGGTGGGAAATGTACATGATCGAGTTTAAAAGAGGACTGTGAGCTTGAAAAAGAAATCCGCAAAGTGAAAAAACCTTATATTTAGCTTTAGACAATATAAATAAATATGAATGTTAATGTTAACAAAGATATTCTTTCCCATCTGAAGAATATTGAAGATCAGCTTACAAAATTGATTTCAAAAATAGATAATTTTTTAGGGTTCGGTGAAATTTCTGCAGATGAATTAAAAGAACTTGATAACATCGAAGATAATATGGATAAAGGTAATAAAATATCTTTGAATGATATTTAATGACTTCAGAAGTATTTTTAAGTGCCAGGGCGGCTAAAATTCTGTAAGATATTGATAAATAAGAGTTTTAGAGTTTTATATTCTTTCCGCTATAATGAGATTAGAGTGCTGAAAATCGGCTGGAACTGGAGTGCATGAACAGGCCGCATATGTAACTTATTCTAAAGCGCCTGATACTTATGTGAATTGTGATAAACAAATGTTGATAACTACCGCAAAAAAGATTAATTATGAAGTATATAATAGAAGGGAGGAACAAC
>VEPD01000212.1 GCA_012027035.1 Ruminiclostridium sp.
GGCGGTGATGTTGAAGCTGGACTGGCAATAGCTGAAATGATATCCAGCATGTCAAAACCCACTGTTTCATTGGTACTTGGCGGCGGCCATAGTATTGGCGTACCTATGGCTGTCTCTACCAATTATTCTTTTATAGCGCCATCGGCAACTATGACAATCCATCCGATAAGATTAAACGGAATGGTTATAGGTATTCCTCAGACGTATGAATATTTTGACAAGATGCAGGAAAGAGTCGTACAGTTTGTTTCAAAAAACTCCAGTATAACCAAGGAAAAATTCAGGGAATTAATGCTGAAAACCGGTGAACTGGCAAATGATGTCGGTACCGTGCTGTTTGGAGAGGAAGCTGTTAAAAACGGTCTTATCTGCGAAGTTGGAGGGTTGTCTGCAGCTCTCTTAAAGCTATATGAACTAATTAAATTTAAAAGGGAAAACAATGTAAAGATAGATAAATGTGCTTTAAACGTAAAAAACAAAACGATTCCCGAACTGGGAACAGATTTTGGCGATACATTGCACGGAGGTGCTCTTCAATGATACTTTACTCCATAGTGCCTGTAGACATAGTATTTAAAAATTTCGATTATGGAAATGAAGTGAAATATTTCGAGACTGAATATATGGGCGAAAAAGTTCAGGTAGCTGAAGCGGGAAACAATCAATACAGAATAACCAAAATAATAAGCACATCACCACAGGCTTATCTGAATCCTGGTCTGCAACCCGGATGTCTGATCAGCAATATAAAGATAAACTGATTATTACTACAGCGAAACAAACATTTATTTACAGCATTTATGAACTTTAATCAAAGGGGACATTCCCTCCTCTTATCCCGTGACCCGTAACTCAGCGGGTGTGTCCCCTTACCGCTATACTGTAAACCTGGATATGGATTCTTCCGATTCTTTTGCAAATTGGCCTAGTTCAGCTGCGGAATTTGCAAGTTCCTCAATGCAGGAAAGCTGCTCCTGGGTAGAAGCTGTGACCTCCTCCGAGGAGGCTGCAGTTTGCTGCGATACTGCAGAAATGTTTTGAATAGAATTAATTGCCAATTCCTTATTCTCATCCATTTCAACAACACCTGACATTATTTGCTCCACTTGAACCGCAAGGGCTTCCATTGATTTTTTGATCTTTATAAATATTCCCACCGTATTAATAACAGCTTGATTCTGAGATACCAGGATCGTTTCAGCTGAAACTGCCTTATCAACAGCTTTTGAAGTCTGGCCCTGGGTACTTTTTATAATTGTGGAAATCTCTCGTGCAGCATTCATTGACTGCTCTGCAAGCTTTCTGACTTCATCGGCAACAACAGCAAAGCCCTTGCCCATCTCACCGGCTCTTGCCGCTTCGATAGCTGCATTTAATGCAAGAAGATTTGTTTGATCGGCAATACCGGTAATAACTTTAAGTATCTTGCCTATGGATTTTGAGTGAGAGTCCAGTTCACGGATATCGACCAATATTTCTCTTGCAATCACTGTTGTTTCGTTAGCTTTTTTATCAAGGTCGTCGATTGTATTAAGACCGCTCTGTGTTAGCTCCATGGTATCTTTTGTGAGATTGTCTATGGACTTGGCATTACCCGTTACATTATTGATAGCTGCAGCAAGCGATGTGATTTTCATTACACCCTGTTCAGCATCCGAAGCCTGAGCTGCAGCGCCCTGTGAGATTTCCTGAATCGCACGGGAAATCTCGGTTGAAACCGAGGATACCTGCTGTGAAGTATTGGAAACGGCTAAAGCGGAATTTGAAACCTTTAAGGTTGTATCCGTTATTTGTTCGATTAGCCGCCGCATATTGGATATCATTGTACATATACTTTTAGTAAGAATGCCAAGCTCGTCATTCCTTCTTGATATGGGGGTTACGGTAAGGTCTCCCGAAGCAGCGCGCCCGGCGGCATTTATTAGTCTGTTTATGGTCCTGCTCATTCCCGTAGCCATGTAGAATCCAATAGCAAGAGCTACTAGAACTGCAAGTATTACAAATATTATTGTGATAAATGCTATGGAGTTGGAAGATGTACTTAGTTCATTTATAGGTATCAAGCCAATCAGAATATAGTCTATTGAGGATATTTTATTAAAGGAGGCAAGATATTGCCTGCCGTTGAAATTGACAGTCATATGCCCCTGTGTCTCTTTAGATTCCTTAATATCAGTGAAAAACTTCTGGTCTGTCAATAATGCTTTATCTTTAGATGCTTCGTTTGAATCCAAAGTAGTTAAATCTCTTTTGTCAGAGGTTATGATATGCAGTTCGCTTCCAATAGGAAGATTTTTAGTAATGCCGGCCAGGAATTCGTCCATGAAGGTATCTTTAATATCAATTATAAGATAAGCAACTATTTTTCCGGTTGCTAAACTCCTAAAAACTCTGAGTAGGGAAGAAGAGTATCTGAGAATATCATTATTTACAGTTTTATCAGAAGAGAGGATTCTATCAATATCTTCATGATAGCCGGTCCAAATTGCTTTACCGTTAGCTGATGTAATTTTTTTTTCAATTTCCGTGCCCTTTAATGATTCCAGATTTAAATCGGAACTTCCCTGGAAAAGTATTGAATTTGAACCCGATGCTATTAGTGAAATATCAGAAATTATATTATTTGACATAGGGATTGTCATAATTTTGTTATTTGCCTTTTGCTTTTTTTGAAAATGCTCATAGCTAGTATCTCCCGAAAGACTGCTATCAAAGTAATCTTGTATATCCGGGTCGGCAATTATCTGAATGGTGAGGTTGGATATATTAGAGAATATTGCATCCAGATATTTGGCTGAACCGTCCATAGTAGCAGCCGTAGATTCCTCAGCCACCTTCAATACAGCTTCTTTTGATTTGAAATACGAAATTAAACCCAGCGCTATAATAAAGATAACGGGTATCAGAAATGAAGAAATCAATTTTGTCCTGATACTGGATGAACGGGTCACCTTATTTATAAGATTAACGGATAATTCAGCCACAGCTTTTACAAAACCCAGTATTACCTCAAGAATTTTCATTATATAAACCCTCTTTCTTTTGTATATGATTTAGTAAAATAAATGTTATATATATTATTTGACAAAAAAGGGTAAAATCCTGCTTTAAAAAAGATAAAAAAAAAGTTTTCCCGTGGTTACATAAAATATTGCTAAAATGTTTCGCTGCAGTACTATAGAAAATGATGTGAAAATATGGTATATTAAACTTGTCCAGAAATGTATCATATCGGTATCATTTACGGGGGTGAAAGCTTGAAAGTCAGAAAGGTACAAAAGAAAAGCGGCGAAATCATAAGGAAAAAAGAACACAAACATCACCATGAGATAAGCGGAATCCTGATACTTGCACTGGGTGTATTAATGCTGCTCAGTTTCTATTTTGTCAATTCAATTGGCCTGTTTGGAGACTTTATCAGGGATGTATCACTGGGATTATTCGGATTTCCGGCTTTTTTAATGCCGCCTGCATTGATAGCCTTTGCAATATACCTGATAATAAATCGAAACAATATGGATCTGAAAAATACTCTGATTTTTTCCTTTATACTGTTTGCACTTGTTTCCTCTGTTATTCAGTCCATGCTATACAGGTCTGAAGATTACAATAATCTACCGCCTTTAAAATGTGTTGAAAAGCTCTATCTGGACGGCGCCGGCCTGACAGGAGGCGGGGTGCTGGGGGGGATAATCAGCATACCGCTGCTGCTGGTTTTTCAAAAGCTCGGTACCATGATAATACTTACTGCCCTTGCTCTTGTAGATATTATACTTCTTACAAACGCATCCATTGCCAATTTTCTATTGAATTTGAAAAGCCTGTTTTTTCAAAAAAATAGGAATGCCCACGAAAATAATGCCGCTGACGTTCTCGACGACGGACCTGAAATAATTGAAAAAGATGATAAA
>VEPD01000112.1 GCA_012027035.1 Ruminiclostridium sp.
CTCTGACAAACAGAGGCTGATTAAGCTCGTTTTCAATCTCCTTCGAGCCTTGTTTCCCTATCATATCCAGCCTGGTTTTCACAGCATTATTTTTCTTTATTAATACCTCCACGCAGGTATGAAAAATCAAAAACAGGCTTAGAACCGCAAAAAACATAATTATATATATCATATCGGCCTCCAGTAATACTTGCATTAAATGCACCCTTAAACTCTATTGACAAAAGGCAGCTGTGGGCAACACCCTTACAACGCCGTTATCTAAAACTCTATTTGAACAATTTTCCGGATGAGAAATATACCTATACTTTCCATCACTATTGATACGACAAGAATGAGTATACCCAGCGGATGCGTGAATAAAAGACTCATCAGCTTCGGGTTAATCAGATAGACTACAATACCAAGCACTATCGGAAGCAGTGATATTATCAATCCCGACATCCTGCCCTGAGCCGTAGCTGTTTTGATCTCACTCTTTACTCTTACCCTGTCTCTTATTGTTGAGGATATATTATCCAAAACCTCTGCCAGATTTCCTCCCACCTGGCGCTGTATCATTACTGCAGTGACCACAAGCTCCAGGTCATCGCTCATAACCCTGCTTGTCATATTTTCCAGCGCCTTGTCCGTATTAAGACCAAAGTTTATTTCTTTTTGCAGCAATATGAACTCCTCGGAAATTGGCCCCGCCATTTCCTTAGACACAGTGTCAATTGCTTGAAAGAAGCTGTATCCGGCTTTTAACGAGTTGGAAATAAGTAAGATGGCGTCACCCAATTGATCATTCAGGTTCTTTACTCTTTTTTTGATCTTGGATTTTAAAATAAACGACGGAGCAATCCATCCCGCTATTCCGGTCAAGATTGCCAATGGCCAATGCAAAGGCCCTTTAAGTGCAATAACAAGCAGGAAAAGAATTATAAATAACACAAGGCAAAGAGTAATATATTCTTCCGCTTTTAAAAGCAAATGTGCCCTTGTCAGTTGTACTTGAATTTTCTTTTTATATCCGTCAAGAAATTTTACATTACCGATACCTTTAGATACAAAATTCAGTGAGCTCTTTATTTCCCTTTTCGAGCTTTTCTTTTTTTCTTCTCTCATCTCTTCTACATTTATGTAGCTTTTCAACCTCAAAATAGAGTTTTTCTTCACAAGTAAAAACCTGGTCAGGTGGTATGTTATGAAAAGCAATGTCACAAATGTCAGAAACATAATTAATTCAAGCATCTTAAGTCCCCCTTTCTCGAATTGTAGTACTAAGTACAGCTCCATGCAAATAAGTTACCAGATAAAGTAGTACATATAAGTAGGATAATGTGAATCTATAAGGAACGCCCCCTGTGGCGTTCCGCATCCGGATTCTGTTCACCTTGGCGGAACGGCACGGGGGCCGTTCCCTACATGTGCCCCCTCTTGGCAGGGGGCCTATTTCACATTCTTTCCAAAATACGCAAAACATTAACGTTAACTATCTAGTCACGAACTTACGCGGAGCAGTACTACGCAGTGAATATATCGTTTGGCAGCATTATACCGGTACCTTCGAATTTTTCGAGAAATTTCGGCTTAATACCGGTGGGTATTATTTCGCCGCGTATTCTTCCTTTTTCATCTTTTCCATATTGCTTAAAAACAAATATATCCTGAAGTGTGATTACATCGCCTTCCATACCCAGAACTTCAGTTATATGGGTTATCCTCCTGCTGCCGTCCCTCAGCCGGGATTGCTGTACTATCAAATCAACTGCTGAAGATATCTGCTCCCTTATTGCCTTTACCGGCAGCTCCATACCTGCCATTAGCACCATGGTCTCAAGCCTGGAAATCATATCCCGCGGGGAATTTGCATGGCCTGTAGTCAGAGACCCGTCATGGCCTGTATTCATGGCCTGGAGCATATCCAGCGCTTCTCCGCTTCTTACTTCGCCGACAACTATTCTGTCCGGCCTCATCCTAAGTGAATTTCTCACAAGATCCCTTATGGATATGATCCCTTTGCCTTCTATGTTGGGAGGCCTTGTTTCCAGCCTGATCACATGTGTCTGACCAAGCTGCAGTTCTGCTGCGTCTTCTATTGTTACAATCCTTTCGTCATCCGGTATGAATGAGGATATTACATTCAATGTGGTTGTCTTACCGCTTCCTGTACCTCCCGATACAACAATGTTCAGTCTGGCTTCTACACAAGCTTTCATAATCATTGCCACATTGGGCGTGATGGTTCCGAAATTGATCAGGTCTTTCACAGTAAAAGGTTTTTCCGAAAATTTTCTGATGGTTATAACCGGCCCGTTTAATGCCAGCGGAGGTATGATAACATTTACACGCGACCCGTTGGGCAGCCTTGCATCCACCATTGGTGAGCTTTCATCGATTCTGCGGCCCAAAGGGGCAACAATTTTCTCAATCACCTTCATAACATGCTGATCGTCTTTGAAGGTCACATTGCTTAATGTAAGTCTTCCCTTTTTTTCGATATAAACCTGCTGCGGACCGTTTACCATTATTTCTGATATTGTAGCGTCGTGAATAAGAGGATTTATTGGCCCAAAGCCTATGGTCTCATCGATTATTTCCGAAGTAAGCTTTTGTCTCTCCAGCTTGGTGATATAGGAATTCTCTTCATTGAGAAAATTCTCAACTATCGTTGAGATTTCCTTTTCAAGACTTTCATTATTATCATCGGAGTCAATATCCTTATATGAATCGGTTTTGATTTCTTCAATTATCTTGCTGTGTATTTTTGATTTGATATTTTCAAAAGGATCTTCCTTTACAACAACCGTATTCTTTTTAACCTTTTGCACCTTGCTATCCGGCGTTTCGGTATTTTTTTCCTTTTGCAGCCGTTCAAGCAGCGACATCCTTTTTTACCTCCCTCATCCGAATAACTTTTTAACAGTCGGTTTCTCATTAATACTGTTGTTCTCCCTTACCAGTTCCCCGCACATACCCATTATTGCCTTTGCAACTCTGGTTTCAGTACGCGTCATAACAAAAGGAAAACCTTTATTAGCTGAAGTGATGACTGTCTGGCTGTCTTCAGGTATAAAAGACCAGATGGGATGCTTGAGTGTATTCTCGAAATCCTTGTATTTGATGCCGAACTGCTCGGAAGCTTTGTTCAGAATTATCTTTATTTTATCTTTGGGATAATGCAATGAATCCATTATGTCAAGTCCTGATTTGATATTCTTTATGGTAGGAAGATCAAGAGTCGATACGAACAATATCCTGTCGGACATGTCAAGGGCCGCCAGCACAGTCTCATGAAAGCTGGCCGAAGTATCGATAATGACATAATGATAATGCTCTTTCAGTAGATTAACTATCTTTTCCAGATGTGATGAGGTAATGTATTCCGCATATTCCGGTTTTATGGGTGCAGGAAGCACTCTGACGCCTGAAAAGTGAGTAACAAGGTAATCATCCATCAGATCCCTGTCAAGCTGGTTAATTTCCTTAATCATGTCGCTTATTGTATTTTTTACCGAGACATTCAGCATGATGGCAATATCTCCGAATTGAAGATCCAGATCTACAAGCGCTACCTTCTTTTTAGTAGACCGGGCAATACCCACCGCAAGATTTGAGGCTATGGTAGTTTTTCCAACACCGCCTTTTGTGCTGAATACCGTTATGACTGTTGATTTGATTTCCTCATAACTTCTTGTAATTGCAGAATGCTCTCTTCTCTTTGATTCTATATCATAGGTTTTCAAAATCGTCTTCGTCAGCTCATCTCCTGTGAAGGGCTTATTCAGAAAATCACGGGCGCCTGCTGACATTGCTTTTTTCATGTATTCCTGCTCTCCCTGAACCGACATGATGATGACTGTGCTTTCAGGGACGGAAAGCGATATTTCCTCAGTGGCTCTGATACCATCCATAACAGGCATGTTTATATCCATCAGCACTATGTCCGGGTGCGCTTCCCTTGTAATAAAAACTGCTTCCTCTCCGTTTTCCGCCTCACCGATTATTTCAATCCTTTTTTCAAAGGATAGGAGAAGTTTTATATTATTTCTGGTTTCAACAGAATCATCCACTATAACAAGTTTAATCTTTTCCATAATATGCTCCTATCTCATTCTCTATTGTTTCGGCACGGTATACATTCCTTTGGATGATGCAACATCCTTTCTGTTTACGCCGTCAGTCTTGACTATTTCATTATCGTCTGCGTGTCTGAGTACTAATGTAAGTGTCGCATATTGAGACGCATAAACCAGCTTTTCCGCATCCTGGGGCGTTACTGCAAGCGTAACGGTTTTAGGAATTTCACTTATTTTTTCTTCATTAACTACTGTATTTTGTGAAAGTGCAAGCACTTGTAAATTCTGAATAATAGTCTTTGTTATGCGGGGAAAAATCGTTATTGTTGTTGCTTCTTCAATGGATTCAAGTTCAAAGCTGGCGATAATATCAACGTGATCACCGGGCCTTATCAGATATGACGCAAATGACTGCTCGCTGATATTTATGCTAAGCGCTCTCATGCCTTCAGGCATAGTGAAGGACAAGATTGATTTCTTCTCGTCCATAAGCCGTTCCGGTACTATCTGCTCATCTACCAGAATACTTTCCTTGACTCTTTTACCCACAATATCCGCTCTATTCGCAAGAGCTTTATTATTTACTCTGTTTTTCTCCATCTTCACCAGTTTGACGTCAATTTCAGAAATAATATGTTTTGAAGGCAGAGTATTTGCTGCAACTAATACATCGGCATATTCTACGGCAGCTTCGGTCTTCGTTGCAGCTTTCGAAATATATGCATATATCAATAGAGATGTCACTATTGTCAGGATTAATGTAATAAAGATTACCTTTTTGTTTACTGATTCCATACCTGCCTCCAAAATACCAATTTCTACTCAACTCTCATAATTGAAGTTCCTGTTAATTCCACATTGCCTGAAAAAAATGCTCCTATCAAAGGGGTAAGAAAATCATATCGATATTTTACCGTTACTGCTACCTCATCGCCTTTCTTCCTGAGGGATTCACCGGGTGAGATTTCCGTTGTAATCTTTGATGCGTCAAGAGTTCCGGAAACTGTTCCGACAATTGAAATTATCTCCATGTCAGTAGCTCCAACCGCAGCGTTTCTTGCACCTTCCCTGGATGCATTGCCGACAACGAGATAATTGTTGAACATCATGCCAAAGTCCAAAATTCCCATAAGTATCAAAATGATTATAGGAAGCACAAGGGCTGTTTCTACTAAAGTTTGACCCTTTTTTTTATTTAATGCCGTTTTACAACACATCTATTTCACCTCCCGGCTAAAACAGGATCAGAGGTATCAATCCCTATACATTCAAAGTATTAACAAATGATTCACTAAAAAATTGCCCTATCTGTTGCCAGATAGGGCAATTTTGGTAATAATCTCTTACGTCGGAACTGCAGTTGGAACTGCGGCGCCTAATGTCCCTGCTACATTGTTAAACAAATCTCTGATATTTCCACCAAGTAATGTTATGGCTGCAATAACTGCTATGGCTATCAAACCGACGATCAAGCCATATTCCACCATGCCCTGCCCTTTTTTGCTTTCTTTAAAGCTATTCAGAACCATCATGCACTTAACATACATTTTCATCATTGTAGATTACCACCTTTTCTTTAAAATAGTTATTTTTTATGTAAATACTTCTATTGCCTACATGGATTTTTAACAAGTCTATGGTAATATGTCTATAGCCGAGGATATGAATTCAAAGGCGCTTTTTCCTATTGAACCGACGAGGGTTATCAGTATCATTGCTACAACTCCAATTATTAATGCGTATTCAACAAGTCCCTGACCTCTTTTTTTACTTAGGAAATACTTTATGCGCATAATAAATTTTTTTATCACACTATCGCGTCTCCCTCCTTTTCGCCCCTCCGAACTCACCTCCGCACTACATCACTATTATAAATCATATGCGCAGAATTGCTATCCGCCGTAGGACCTCATTTATATAATGAAATATGCCTAATCGCACACATAGGTAACAAAGTCAAAAAAGTCTGCTATCCGGGACTTTCGCACTAGTATCAATGTTATATCCAAAAAATAAAAGCCTGCATAAATGGCTTTTTCAAGCCTTATGCAGGTCTGGTATTCCAATGGAACTCAGCTTTTCATGTTATGCTTGAATGCGTAGATCGCTGCCTGTGTCCTGTCGGATACATCAAGCTTTTTGAATATATTGGATACGTGATTTTTAACTGTTTTTTCACTGATATACAATTGTTTGGCTATTTCCTTGTTTATCATACCTTCGGCGATAAGTTCCAGAACCTCGATCTCTCTGGACGTCAAATTACTTTCATCACTCTTTTCCTTTTCATGCAGGGTAACCCTGTTGAACTCCTTTACAAGTTCTCTTGTCATATTAGGTTGTATATACGATTGTCCATTGTAAACATTTCTTATAGCCTCAACTAAAACAGCAGGCTCGGCGTCTTTCAGCACATACCCTTCGGCGCCCATTTGAAGAGTCTTAAACAGGTATTCCCTGTCTTCATGGATGGTAAGAACAATAACCTTGCTTGGCAGTTTTTCCTGTTTTATTTCCTTTATAGCCTGCAGACCGTTTGTGCCAGGCATATTAATATCCATAAGTATAATGTCGGGCTTGTATTCTCTGGCCAGCCTGACAGCCTCATTTCCGTTGGAAGCCTGCGCCGTCACGGTAATATCCTTCTCCAATTCCAGAATCTGCTTTAATCCCTGCCGTACCATCGAATGATCATCTGCAATGAGTAAATTAATCTTATTGCTCATTTGTATCCTCCTCTTCCTGAATAAACGGTATTGCTATATTTAGGCGAGTTCCTTTGTCCAGTTCGGAGTTGATGTTAAAAACTCCTCCTAATAATTCCACCCTCTCCTTCATGCCCAACAGACCGAATCCGCTACTCATATCACCTGTCCTGACATTAAGCTTCCCGGTATCGAAGCCTGAACCGTCATCATAGATGTAAAGTTCCAGGCATTTTTCCGAAAATTCAAGGTTGATCGATACGCTCTTTGCTCCAGCGTGCTTTTTAATATTACTGATGGCTTCCTGCACGATCCTGAAAACAGTAAGGGAAATAACCGGTTTTACGTCATCCGGGGCCCCTCTTGTTTTAAAAGATACTGATATGCCGGTATCTTCCTGGAAAGTCATTATATAACGCTGTAGTGTAGGTACCAGCCCCAGGTCGTCAAGTGACATGGGACGAAGATTGTATATGATTTTTCTCACATCCTGCAAGCTTTCCCTGACAGTCTTCTTAAGGCTTTGCAGTTCCTCCCTCGCCTTCTCAAGATCCATATCTATCATTCTTTCACATATCTCTGCCTTTAACACCACATTGGACATAAGCTGGGCAGGACCGTCATGTATATCCCTTGCCACCCTTTGCCGTTCATCTTCCTGAGCTTTGATAATTTTCAATCCCAGCAACTGCCTTTGCTGCATATCTTCAAGCTGCACACTTATTTCAAGGAGGTCGCCTGTCAGGTAACCAAGCGCCGCACCTACATGCGTGATAAGATTTTCAGCTTTCTGTATCGTTTTGTAAGAATCCTTTATTCTTAATTCAAGTTCATTTCTCCTTCTTATGTAATGCTGTTCCTGCTCTCTCTTTACAGCAAGCTGCACACGTAAACTATCGGCTTTCTCATAGGCTTCCTTTAGTTCTTCTTGAGTAAACCTGGTAAAATTTCTATTTACAAGCATAAGTTTTCTTTTACTTTCCTTAAGCTCTTCCTCAAGGTTTTCCACAGTTGAAATCAATTCACTCACGTGATACTTTAGGTCTTTAAGCTCTTCTTCAAGCTTTTTGCTTTCTTTTCTTGCGCTGTCTGCTATATCGTAAATCTCTGTTTTGCTGCTATTAATTGCTTCAATGGCTTTCTTGATGATTTTATCCAGCCTGACTACATCTATTTTCATCCCTGTCAATATATCCACCTACTGTTAGTGATTTGTCAACTCTATAGTATTCTACACGAATAAGCCGAAATCCTTTGGAATATTATGTAACTAATTATTTTTGTTGTATCTTACATTTTATGGATACATAAAGTTAGAATTTAGCTGTTGACAAAAGAAAGTGACGCTATTATAATATTTAAGTGTCCAAAAAAATGCGCCATTAGCTCAGTTGGTAGAGCAATTGACTCTTAATCAATGGGCCCCGGGTTCGAGTCCCTGATGGCGCACCATTTATCACAGCTTTTCTGGAAATCAGGGAGGCTGTTTTTTCTTTTCCGGATTATACGCAATGGCAGCCACAATCTATAAAAACTCCAATATCAGGGCGTCCAGCTTTCTGCTGAATTCCAAAACCTCTAAATGATCCAGGCCGTATACATTTAGCAATGTATACAATTCCTCTCGTAACTGATTGATTTTTTTTATTTTTTCTGATTTTTTTTCCAGACTCACCATTTTACCTCCGTGTACAAAAACTACAATCCATAAAAAAGATAATAGCACTTTTTTGTCTAAATTAATACAAAAAACAACATAAAATTTATCGCACAAATCGACAAATAAATGCTTTTTGTGTTACTTATTGCCTGATATTTCATCCAGCAAGGCTAGTATCTTTTGGGTACCATTGCCTATTTTACCGGTTTTCATGGATTTTACATATGCATCTCTACCTCCATGGATCTCCGAAATACAACGGATCAAGGAAACTTCATCCAGCATCTCCTCCGGAAGTACCATGCTGAAGCCTTGCTTTTCAAAGGATCTGGCATTCATTATCTGGTCTCCGCGGCTTGCTGCTCTGGAAAGCGGTATCAGAAGGGCAGGCTTTTTCAAAGCAAGTATTTCAAACAATGCGGTAGCACCTGCTCTTGAAACTACAATATCGGAAGCTGCAAACAGATGTGCAAGCTCTTTATCAACATATTCAAATTGATGATAGCCTGTGATATCCGAATACTCGGATTTTACATTTCCCCTGCCGCATATGTGGCAGATCTGAAATGTCTTCAGAAGTATTTCCAGAGCATTTCTAACTGTTTTATTTATGATTTCCGAACCCTGACTTCCCCCAATAACCATAACAACAGGTTTTGTACTGCTGAAGGCACACAGTTTCAACCCCAGCGTCTTATCACCCTTTAATAGGCATTCTCTTATCGGTATTCCGGTAAATACGGCTTTATCCACTGGAAAAAAACCTTTTGATTCAGGGAATGTGTAGCATACTTTTTTTGAAAATGGCATGGATAGTTTATTTGTCAGACCCGGAGTCATATCGGATTCATGTATCACAACAGGAATTTTTCTAAACCACGCCGCCCACACCACCGGACAGGAAACAAAGCCTCCCTTGCTGAAAACAATATCGGGTTTTAGCTTGCCCAATAGTAAAAATGCTTGTCTGAAGCCATCGGCAACCTTGAAAATGTCTGAAAAATTTCTTAGATCAAAATATCTTCTGAGCTTACCTGTATTAATTGAATGATAATGTATACCTTCATTTTCCATCAATTGTTTTTCAATTCCGTTCTTTGAACCGATATAGTTGATTGACCAGGCTTTCTCCCTTAATCCCGGCAGCAGTGCAATATTGGGGGTTACGTGACCCGAAGTGCCACCGCCGGTCAATACGATTGACTTCATTGAAATCTCCTTATTTTTCTATAATAACCAGTATAAAGTTTATCACCACGGCACTAAATTATCAATACTTCAGACATTTATACTTCGAACCTTAAAACGAAACCTTAAAATGAAATTAAATACTAAATATTAACACGGATTAAAACATAAAATGAAACCATAATATCATGTGTAGGGTTCATGGTGGTCGTGCCAAGATTGTTATGAGGTCTTTAAAAAGGCTTTATAACAGTCGGCCAAAGGTTTGTATGAGGTCTCGTCCTTTTGTTGACGCGAAGGCTTTTTACAGGCCGGCGGGAAGAGTATCACATGTTCTGTAAGGCTGTACTGCAGTACCAAATATTGTAGTATGGTCGAAAGGTATGTGTGGTATTCGAGCTAAGATTATCAAGGGTGCCGCAGGCAATTGGCATTCTGTCAAGGCAGAATCGCCCAAGATTGAGTGAAGCTTCTATGCTCACGAGATTTTGATCAATGGTGTTGCTCAAAGGCAATCACCAAAAAACGAGCGGGGCTTGATGCCCCCCGAGTTTTTTTGCTGGAGGTCGCATGCAGTCGAAAGATTGCATACGGTTTCCAAGGTATCTTTGATAGTCGAGCAAAGGTTGATAAGGGTTTTGTAATGCTTGTTGGCCGTCGAAAGATTGTCTGCAGGTATGTAGAAATTCGTATCAGCTGTAGCGAAGATCATCATGGGCTCATTTTGATTTTCTTTATTTTTTCTCATTATATCAAATTTTTCTAGGAAATATTATTGACTTTTTTCAGTAATGATGATATTTTATTAATACTTACCTTAATTTTCTGGAGGTAATTGACATGAATGAGAAGGATATTGCTTATATTGCATTTGAATTGATCGGATTACTGACAAAAATATTTCAAAGCAAAAAAATTAACTTGGAAGATTATATTTCCAATACGGTAATCAAGGTGCATTATCTGGAAGATTATATTAAAATCAATAAAGATGGCTCTGAGAATATAAAAATTAAAAGGTTACTGGAACAATACAACACAATGCTAAAGGTTTCCAGCGTATCTTCAAATTAAACTATTAAGGGATACTCTACAGTACAAAAAAATAAAAAAAAAGGGCAGTTGTCACTGCCTGTAATAATTATTGATAACAATATCCAGTTCCCTGCTGAGTTCCAAAACCTCATCCGAAATGAGAGGCGTGTCGGATATCATAGTATCCAACTTCTCTTTCAGCTTTTGTATTTCTGCATTCATATGTTTGACCCCGCATAAAATATTAATGCATTCATATTACAATAATCTCTATAAATATTCAAATTATTTCCCAGAATTATTTATATTGCCATATTTTTACATTTGTTGTCATCATCAACCCGTCGTATATCTTAAGTTGACAAACATTTGGGTTTATATTTTAAAAATCCGGGTATCACCGCGTGATACTTATTTCCCGCCAATTTCTCCTATATGAAAAAAGCTTGGTGCAATCAGTAATCATAGCAATCAGTATATTATCAGCTATCCGGTAATTAGAAGCCGGCCTGGCAGGTAAACAATGATATCGGCCTATTGCCTGCTTTTAATTCAACTTTTGGGATATGTCGTCATAATTAAACAGAATGAGTTTTTCATCAAGGTTGTTGTCGTAAATATATCTGAATACATCCTGAGTTTCCTTTGCCTGAAAGGTTTCTTTACAAGGTTGGCAATAGTACACCGGAGCGTTTGACAGAGTAATGACCTTTCCCCTGATTTTCTTCTGTACGTTTATATTATGCAATGTAGTAGGCTTGCCGCAAAACAGGCATTTGATAATTTTCACCATATGACTTCTCCTATCTATCCTTGTAGTATTTAGTAAAGCTTAAAAACCAATCTGCCATTTTGAACTGAACAGGCTGTTTCCAGTTTATTGCTGAGTAATATCTCTCTTTCCAGCATTTTAGCAGCCTCTTCTTCTTTCTGTACCACCGCCCTGCTTTTATCCAGTATCCTGACAGGCACCGCTTCAAGGCTTTTCAGCTTAATCCCCTCATAGTTCATCTCAACTATAAATGTCTCCATATTTTCAGGATCATTCTGATCAAAAATGAAGTTACCCATACTGTACAGAATCGGTTTCCCTTTATATATTTCAATACCCTGGAACTGATGGGGATGATGTCCCAATATCATATCGGCGCCTTCATCCAACAGCTTATGTGCAAATTCCACCTGTTCGGGAGTAACTGTAAAACTCTCCTCGACACCCCAATGAAGTGAAATTGCGACCAGATCCACTTGTTCCCTTAATTTGGAGATATCCTCGCTGATATATTCATAAATCCTGGGCGCCACACCTGCCTTACCGGTTTCTGCAGCAAAACTAATAGACGGATTGCCTGCAAATATGTATTGCGCCATATCCGTGTAGGAAAGCAAACCTATGCGTATCCCGTTTTTTTCAATTATTGCAGGTTTTCGGGCGTCCTCCAGATTTTTACCCGCTCCCGAATATTTTAAGCCGTTGTTGTCCAGCAGATTCATAGTATCAAACAATCCGGTATCATAATAGTCAAGCATATGATTGTTTGCCAGGCTGAACAGGTTGAACCCGGCTGATTCCAATGCATCTATGGATATGGGCGAGCTTTTCAGGATAATATTCTTTTCCTTGTTTAAGGAATGCAAGCTTTCCGTTATCGGCGCCTCGATATTTGCGAAAACGATATCCCCATGATTCAGCAAGCCGGAAACATCAGAAAAGGCTGTATCATATCCGTCTTTTGTTTTTTCAAGGCGTTTTCCGACACTACGGCCAAGCATGATATCTCCTACCGCCATCAGCTTTAGCACAGGAGGTTCAGTTGCTTTGGGCGTAGGGGTCGGCGTCGGCGCCGGAATCGGAGTAACAGCAACGGAAGATTCTGCTTTTACAGTAGTGGCAGCTGTAACAGCTTTTGAATCATTTCTGTTAAATTCATAAAAATAATAAAGACCGATTATCAATATAGCAAAAAGTAACAAAATTATTACTGCTTTTCTCAATTTCTACACTGCGCTCCCTTCCTTGATTGAAATATTTTATCACAAAAAATCAAAAAAAGCAGCAGAAAGTGTATTTTTTATAATACTACAGCGAAACAAACATTGATCTAAAATCTGTTTATATCAATCTTTCCCAGACCGCATCTCAGAAAAAATTTTGAATTGGGACCAGTGCTTGAGGCTTTATCTGCATAAAATTTGCCGTTATTATTAAATACTGCATTCAGGTTTGAAGGCAGGTCAAGTTGAATTACTCCGGCCCCTGTTCCAAAAGTATAGCTGCCGGGGGACTCAAAACCTGACTTTATTCTGATATTGCCGGTTTCGGTCACTACGCTGGAATTGGATTTTATTTCTCCTGATGATATCCTGAAACTACCGGACTTTCCTGAATATTCAATGACACCTTTCAATCTGTTTATCTCAACCTCAGCTTTTCCTGCATTCAGCTTAAGGTAACCATCCAGATCATCAAAAAAATTCAGTTTGCCCTGTATTAGTGTACATTCCACCGAACTTGGCTTTCCAGGCATAAATATCCTTATGTCTGAAAAAGTATCCTCGTACTTCCCACCCTTACCATTATAACTGCATATGAAATCTATCTCACCTGATTCTTTTGAAGCTCTTATCCTGAACTTTTCCAGCATTTTTCCTAGTTCATTTCTCATCCCGTCGGCCCTTACTTTATTTGTTATTTCAAATTTGACCTCTTCCCTGCCCCAGTTATAAAATTCCAGGTTTCCATAATCACATTCGATACTGAGCTTGTACGGGGAGAGAACAGGGATTGTTCTTTCGCTATATGCAGAAACTTCTCTCCTTGAAACAGGTTTTGTAACATTTTCTTCACATGATGAAAAAACAGCTATTGAGAAAACCTGCACAGCAAGCAGCAGGCATATACTTTGAATGCAAGTCTTGTTCTTGAACTTATGCAGGATATTATAAAGACTGTCAGGAAACATCGCTCACCTTTGTTTTCATTTCGCCTCTTTTTTACATTATATGGTATATTCTACCACCGGAACTGTGAGTATTCAAATATTTCCTGATAGCTTCAGTTACCTTGCAGCGCTAATACTACAGCATAAACAACCGGTTCATCCTCACAGAAATATACGTTGAAGCATTCGCAATATTTCTGTGAGGCGCATAAATGCCGATTAAATAATGAAGTTTACGTTGTAGTACTAATAGCTTTCTACAAATAACTGGAAATATTCTTGCGGATGCAGGCAAGCCGGGCAAATCCCAGGGGCTTCCGATCCTTCATGCACGTAACCGCAATTCTTACAAATCCATGACACGGGTTTATCCTTTCTGAAGACCTTTCCACTGACTACATTGGCTGCAAGCTTGTTGTAACGTTTCTCATGCTTTTCTTCGACCTTCCGTATCATTCTGAAAGCTTCCGCTGCCTCCGGAATTCCTTCACTGTCGGCTGCATCGGCAAATTCAGGATATAACTCCGACCACTCTTCATGTTCTCCGGCCGCCGCCGCTTTCAGATTATCATAAGTACTCCCCTGCGCTACCGGGTAGGCAGCATTTATGGTAATCCCGGCAGGCAACTCCCCGCTTAAACCCTCCAGAACCAATTTGTAAAACCTCTTTGCATGCTCCTTTTCATTATCGGCTGTCTCGATAAAAATGGCTTCAATCTGCCTATAGCCTTCTTTGCCGGCAATAGATGCATACCATGTATATCTGTTCCGTGCCTGTGATTCTCCGGCAACGGCCTTCATAAGGTTTTCCAGTGTTTTTGTCCCGCTGAGCTTTTTCATACGAAGCCTCCTTTTTAAATAATTTATTCTCATGAAAGTATCTACCACGCTTCAATCAAATATTAACATATATATTATTTTCATAAAATCCCTATTATTTTACGAAAAAAATATAATAAAATTGACTCTGCAGTAATAAATCACGATTTTTTACACAACTTAATACTACAGCGAAAACTACCGAAATAATCCTTACAGAAATAACGCGTTAAAGCATTCGCATTATTTCTGCAAGGCGCATAAATGCCGATTAAACTATGAAGTTTTCGCTGTAGTATAGATGAAAATATTTTTCGCCGAGGGAATACAGTGATGAGGTTTCATCTGCACAAATATAAAATTGAATCGGAATTGACCAGGGGACATAAGCACAAGCTTTTCGGATATGCAGGAAACATGCTGGGGCTCAGCAGCTTCCATTTTCACTTTTTTTATGGGGTATGCTCCTATGACAACCATACGCATTATTTTTCCGGGATTACCGGAATGCCCATAAAAACTGAATTTGGCCACGTTCATAAAATAGAAGGTACATTGGAGTCCAATGTATTGCACATGCATAAGTTTGAAGGCTTCACCAATGAAGATATTTCATATTTTTCATCAAAACAGGCAGCCAGCTACGGACATTAAAAATTCTAGCCCGCATCCCACTCACCCTGCACATCGTCATTTCGGTGATCTACACTGAAATCACCCTTGTCGAAATAGTCGGCGCCCGAACTTCCAAAAGTAGCATCTGTGTTTATCCAGCGGTCCTCCTTCGGATAATAAACCTGGTTCCATGCATGATCGCCCCACGCCGTCCCGCTGTATCCCATACCTGTCACCAGCCTGACTTTCAACCCTACGGCCCTGCTCATGGAAACATATAGCGCAGAATAGTCGAAGCAAATACCTTTTCTTGTCTCATAGGCCACAATACTTCCGGAAGTGGTGCCCCCCGGATTTTTGACGATTGTCTCAGCTTTTTCGTAATCATATTCAATATTCCTGCTTATCCATCTATATAAAAGAAATGCTTTCTCTTTAGCGTCAGTTTTATTTCCCACAATGGTTCTGGCAGTGTTATCAATCTTTTCGTTGGATTTTACAGCCTCATCCAGTGTAACCCCGTTAAAATACTCTATTATTTTAACATTTCCTTTGGTCAACTTCTCAAAGGCAGCGACAGCTTCAGGTGTAATTGTTTTCGAAGCAGTATTGCCCAGAGCTTTCCTGAAAGAATCGTTGACAAGCACCGGAATCTTTTTTGCAATATTGGAGTTAAGTACAGGATACATGACATTCCTGTAAATATATTGATACTCCCGTGAATCGTGTGTCCATTCCGTCAAAACCGGCGCATTTAAATAATACATAGAAAAATTTATAAAAAAAGCTGTAAGCAATGTCAAGACCACAGCTTTCGGAATCATCCAAAAAGTACCTGCAAGCTTTCTTATAATTGGACCGCTTGAACTTATGCAATTATAAAGCCGGTCTGACAGCGGCAAAATCAAATGCCGGTAAAGCGGCGTAGTAACAAGCCGGAAGAATGCTAAAGCCAAAATCAGTATGATAGGCACAACAATGATGTATGTCATAATATCCTGTCCATAAAAGATATCCCTCACTTTTACCGGAATGGCATCGTATATGGCGTTAAAAATGCTCCCATCCTTTTTGAAAAAGATCCTGCCGGTAATATAAGCAGAAACCAGTATACCCGCAGCAAGCTCAATATTGTCCAAAAGCGAATTCAGTGAATACCGCATACGCTCTTTTGTAAGCATACCGAAAAAGCCCGTCAGGAGCGGAACGGCAAAAACTATCATTAAGACCGCTGAAACTCCATTTATTTGGTATATGGACATTATGGCCGGTTATCCCCCTTTCTCATTCTATATAATAATATACAACAATATATATTTTAAATCTATATATGGCAATAATTGCTATTTTCGTATCAGGATTTAAATCTTGTGTTTGTGGATCTGTAGCGAGGCCATCCTATTATTCACGACTATTTTATTAAAAAGCACCGATCCGATTAAGAATCAGTGCTTCATATGTACCCTATGCCATAAAATTCATACCTATATCCAAAGCCTTCAACTCTTCCGGAATCAGATAGTGCTTCTTCTCCGGGAGCACCTTTATCAATGCCTGCTTGATTGAATCAATGGAAACCACCTCTATTTTTCGCAGCAGCCTGCCCAGGATTATTACATTGGAATACGCCTGATTACCCATCTCCAGTGCCAATTTTGTAGCAGGGATGCTGATAACCTCGACATCATTTCTCTTCGGAGATCTGTTTACAAGTGCGCTGTCAATGACAATCAAACCCCCGGTGACTACCATATTTTCAAACTTTTCAAGAGACGGCCCGCTCATTACTATCAATATCCCGGAACTGTTGAGAATTGGCGAGCCAATAGGTTCATCGGAAATTATAATATGGCAATTTGACGTGCCGCCCCGCATTTCCGGGCCATAGGA
>VEPD01000384.1 GCA_012027035.1 Ruminiclostridium sp.
ATCTGACCCCATGGTTAAGATGCCCAATCGAAGGATCAAGTAGGGAATTGACTGGGTACTAAAAAAGGGTGAAACCGTCAATCAGGTGGCCTATACTTTTGAAATATCAGAAAGACGAATAGAGCAATTGGTGAAAATCTTCAAAGAAACCGGGAAATATCCTCTTTTGAATCCAAAAAGAAGACCAAAAGTGCCCCTAACAGAAGATCAGAAAAGGATAATAAAACAAGCCATTGGGCATCGGTTAAGACCACCATTCATCCCTAAATCGCTCTCTATTGACATGAGGATCAAGTGCCTGGCTCTGATAAACATTCATTACAGTCTCAAAAGTTCTCTCAACTCCATAGTGTCGAAGTATAAGAGTTAGCTGATCGCTTGCATTTTCAGTAAAAATCGTACTCCATCTCAACTGAGTATAACGCACAAACTTATATTTGGGACTGTATTTTCGAACAATATTATATATTCGTCTGCTTATTAAAAGCGTAAGAATTGAAATCCAGATATAAGCTTCTATAATCTGCGGATTCTTGGTATTGATAACATCCAGATCATATCTGCTTTTTAGTTCTTTGAAGATTAGTTCAATATCCCATCTCACGCCATAAAGTTTCGCAACATCTTCAGGGTCCAGATCTTCATTCAGAATATTAGTTAGATAGACATGGTACTTTTCTTCCTCTTCATTAAAAATCGCTACCAATCGGAACCGTTCAGTATCCAGTTTCTCCTTTCCATTATATTTACGTCTTTTAAAAGATATCTCAACTTCGACATCAAGTATCTGTCTCTTCAACTTTGACAGAATTTCACTGATGTATTTTCCCTTTACATCGATATTGTTCCCCCGACAGACATTATGAACTTCCACAATGAGAGGGTCAGAACTCGCCTTAAGCCTGGATACGAAGTAGCCTCCGTTATCTTTGATCCTTGCAAAGAGCTGATGTTTGAAAAAACCAAGATCGATAAGAAGGATTCTGTCTTTAATCCATGGGCCTATCCGTAAGGTTTTCAATTCATTAGTTCTTTCAGCAAATATTCCGATGCTTTTTGGGCTATTGGCGACTGCACTTACAAGCATACTTACTTTAACGCCTGCTGTTACTGTTCTGGATCGAGCAGCAGGAAATTTCTTGGCAAGTGACTTATGCAGTCTGATTATGGTGCTGTCTTGGATCAGCACATCCTCGAATTTAGCAAGTTTTTCACTAAGGACTTTATTTTGTTCTTGAGCAAGTTGCTCAATAGCATGAGTTACACAGAGTTTTAGGAACTCAACAAGTTCAGGTGTAAATCTCTCGTACCAACTGCTGTCCACAAGTTGTTTTTTAGATGCTTTTTCAAACTTCCGTTTCATATTCGCAAGATTTCGCGGAAGATGAACTCCGAAACTGAAAACAAGAACAGTAAGCATTACAAATGCTTCTATTTTTCGTTCTCTTTTGATTAGCCCACTGACCTTTGCTGCTTTTTTTGTCCATTCTTTGGAGAACAATGTGCAAAAGTCTTTTTCGATTACATCAGGTTCAAATGTTGACTTTTTTGGTTTCGATTTTCTTGATTTCTTCATGCTCCCAATCCTTTTCTAATTTTAATACATTAAAATTAGAGTTTTTAAGTAATATACGCATGCATAGGGCTTAAGGGCTTCGATACATAACGATTAGTTCCATTGGAGGAATGAAATTTTAGATAAAAAATTAAGATTTATAAAAATTAGAAATTATTCATAAAACGTCATGTATAGAAACAATTTCACTCCCTAACCGATGACCAATGCATTTGAATTAATGGCCTTCTTTTGGCTCAGATATTCCGCTGCTTTTCGATGAAACGATTCCTTATTACCAATTAAAGAATAAGATAGATTTTTTATAAGAGGATGTATTGAATATAAATCGCTATTTTTTTCAAT
>VEPD01000423.1 GCA_012027035.1 Ruminiclostridium sp.
AGTATATCTTCGGTTTTGAGGAGAGCTACGGATATCTTGCAGGGACGGAGGTACGGGATAAAGACGGGGTTGTGGCATGCATGCTCATATGTGAAATGGCAGCATATTACAAGACCAGGGGCATGTCTCTATACGAAGGCCTAGAGGAGTTATTCAAAAAATACGGCTACTTTACGGAAGGCATTACCTCATTCACTCTTGAAGGGAAAGAAGGCCTGGGTAAAATAGAAAGCGCTATGGAAAATCTTAGAGCCGGCAGGCCTGAAAGGTTCGATATCTGTGAAGTAGCCGCCGTCAGGGACTATCTGGCCAAAGAAAGGCTGGAAATAGCCACAGGTGCAAAGGCTAAGCTTGATCTCCCCCAGTCCAATGTGCTTTATTACGAAATGAAAGACGGTTCTTGGTTTTGCATAAGGCCTTCCGGGACCGAACCCAAAATCAAGATTTACTATGGCGTATCCGATGATTCTTGCGATAAGGCTGAAGGAAAGCTTGATCAGCTTAAGGAATGTGTTGTCGGAGTAATCAAAGGATATTTGGGCATCGGTACGACAGCATAATCAAATAATTTGATTTTGCTTTGTTTCCAGATTTGCGTTACGGTATATTGATTGAACAACTTCGGATATTCTGGAGCAGGGAATATTTTTGTCAAAATCCTTTCTGTCCATGCATTCCCTGTAAATTGAGTAATCAATGGAAGCACAGACGAAGCAAGGTCTCTCTTTCGCAGAATACCCATAGACGAGTCCTTCAAGGACTTCATAATTATAGATTGTAACCCAACTGAAAGGGACGGTAAAATTTCTGAGATAGTTTTTGAATCCAAGGCGGACAAATTGATCGCAGCTCTTTTTATAAAGCCATGGGACTGTAAGATATTCCGATTCGTCAGGATTCCTCTTGTCATAATACATCACACCCGGAAGCAGCGGACTGCAATGGATATAGGACCCGGCGCTGCATTTGAGACAATGGGCGTGGCAATGTGTTCTTGCCAGATTGGAACAGAAAGCACAGCTTAAGAAATTGTTTCTTACATGGTTTTCATATATCAGGGGCATTAGATTCTTCATAAAGTTCCTTTTGTAAATCAAATCCTCGCTGACCAGACTGAAGCCCCTGTTTTTCTCCAAAGACTTTAAAAGCTCTGCCTTCAAGATATCCAGGCGTTTAGAGACCATAGCAATAAGAGTGTATCTTTCAAAGGATAATCTCGGCATTTCATCACCTTTTGCAAATAGAGCGGTTTTCCAATACTACAGCGCAAGTTACATTACAATATCAGCATTTATGCGCCTTACAGAAATATCGCAAATGCTTTAATGCGTTATTTCTGTAAGGATGAATTGGAAACCTGCCTGTAGTACTAAATAGTCTCTGTTTATAACATCTTATCACAGAATATAAAATATACCAAATATTACCAATAAATTCGGGAAATTCCAAATACTTTTAATTTATTTTAAAGTTATTTTTAGCAGGACTTTCACAGGATCATGTCGAAAAACAGAATATAGTTGAGAGCGAAGCGGGGATTATTATAAAACGATTTCTCAAAAACGGTTGTAAAAAGAACGCACGTTTGGTATAGTGTTATAAAAAGGAGTCAATAATGGATCCGATTTCTATAAAAAATACTGACTTTGTTCATCTCCATGTTCACACCGAATACAGTCTGCTGGACGGTGCAAACCGCATCAAAGACCTTTTGCAGCGGGCTGCCGGGCTTGGAATGAAAAGTATCGCAATTACGGATCATGGCGTGATGTATGGAGTTGTGGACTTTTATAAGGAAGCGGTAAAAAACGGAATTAAACCGATACTCGGCTGTGAAGTATATATAGCAAAAAGAAGCCGATTTGACAAACAGTCGGGCATTGATTCCGATCAGGGTCATCTGGTGCTGCTTGCTTCAGATCTAAGGGGCTACAGGAACCTGATGAAGATTGTGTCTTTCGGATTCACTGAAGGATTTTATTATAAACCCAGAGTAGATTATGAATTACTTGAAGCCTATTCGGAAGGCCTGATAGCTTTAAGCGCCTGTCTGTCCGGTAATGTCGCAAAAGCCTTGCTTCAAAACGATTATGATACTGCAAAAAAGACAGCCGAAAGGCTAAATGGTATTTTTGGGCAGGATAAATTCTTTCTGGAGCTGCAAAGCAACGGTATTGAGGAACAAAATCTTGTAAACCAGGGTCTTATCAGGCTTTCCAGGGAAACCGGCATACCGCTTGTAGCAACAAATGATGTCCATTACCTGAGACGTACCGACGCAAAGGCTCATGAAGTACTGCTCTGCATACAGACCGGGAAAAAAATCAGCGATGAAGACAGGATGAAATTCAGCTCAGATGATTTTTATTTAAAGTCTGCTGAAGAAATGTCGGCGCTTTTTAAAAATGTGCCGGAAGCCCTTGAAAATACAGTAAGAATATCTGAACGCTGTAATGTGGAACTTGAATTCAACAAGCTTCATTTGCCCGAATTCAGGGTAGAGGGAGGTATAGAGCCTTTTGAATACCTAAGGAAGCTTTGTTATGAAGGCCTTGCTGCAAAGCAGAAACAAGGGACGAAACAAGGGGACGGTTCTCTTATTCCGGATTCGAACGAAACACAAGACCCCTCCCTCTGTCCCACCAGCAATCTTGTAAACGAAACACAAGAACCGTCCCTTCGTTCCATTGCCAGTGACAACAGTCTCGCTCCCCTGAAAGTGGAAGAACCGTCCTGCCGCTTCTCGAATGACAGGTTGGAATATGAGTTGTCCGTCATCAAGCAAATGGGTTACGTGGATTATTTTCTAATTGTCTGGGATTTCATCAAATATGCCAAAGATCACGGAATCATGGTAGGGCCCGGCAGGGGCGCAGCTGCAGGGAGTCAGGTTGCATACAGTCTGGGAATCACCAGTATTGACCCAATGAAGTATAACCTGCTTTTCGAGAGGTTTCTCAATCCTGAAAGGATAAGCATGCCTGACATAGATATCGATTTTTGCTATGAACGCAGGCAGGAGGTTATAGATTATGTTGTTTCAAAATACGGCAAAGATCGTGTGGCCCAGATAATCACTTTCGGCACTATGGCGGCAAGGGCTGCCATCAGGGATGTCGGCCGGGCTCTTGATATTTCTTACGGAGAAGTGGATGCGGTTGCAAAGATGATACCGTTCCAGATAGGGATGAATATTGACAAGGCTCTGGAGCTTAATCCGGAATTGAAACTGAAATATGAGGACGAAGAACGTATTAAGGAGCTTATTGATACAGCCAGATTGCTGGAGGGTATGCCCAGGCATGCATCAACCCATGCTGCCGGAGTTGTGATTTCAAAGGAACCCATTACCGAATATGTTCCCCTTCAAAAGAATGAAGACAGTATTACGACGCAATTTCCCATGGGCTTGCTGGAAGAACTGGGCTTGCTGAAAATGGACTTTCTTGGCCTGAGGACGCTGACGGTTATCAGGGATTCCATGGAATTGATACTAAAAAATCATGGAAAAAAAATAGATATTGACAATTTGGAGATGGACGATCCCAATGTCTTTAAAATGATCGGTGAAGGGAAGACTGCGGGCATATTCCAGCTTGAAAGCGGGGGCATGACCCAATTCATGAAAGAGCTTCAGCCATCTTCCCTGGAGGATATAATTGCAGGAATATCCCTTTACAGGCCGGGTCCTATGGAGCAGATACCCCGGTATATCAAGAATAAAAACAATCCTTCGGAAGCAAAATATGCGCACCCCCTTCTGGAAAAGATACTTGATGTGACGTACGGATGTATGGTTTACCAGGAACAGGTAATGCAGATAGTCCGTGAGCTTGCAGGATATTCATACGGGCGATCCGACCTTGTCAGAAGGGCTATGTCAAAGAAAAAGCACGACGTCATGGAAAAGGAAAGGAAAAACTTTATTCACGGCATAACCGACGATGAGGGTAAATTGGTTGTAGAAGGCGCAATAAGAAGAGGTGTGGATGAAAAGACCGCTAACTCCATTTTTGATGAAATGACGGATTTTGCAAGTTATGCCTTTAACAAATCCCATGCTGCAGCCTATGCAGTAATAGCCTATCAGACCGCCTGGCTCAAATATTATTATCCCGTGGAGTTCATGGCAGCTTCCCTGAACAGCTTCATGGGCAGCGGCGACAAGATTTCCCAATATGTACAGGAATGCAGGACTATGGGAATCGATGTGCTTCCGCCTGATATAAACGAAAGTGAAGTCAGGTTTTCAGTTGTAGACGGAAAAATCAGATTCGGCATGGCGGCGGTAAAAAACGTCGGTGAAGGCGCAGTTAGTCAAATAATAGCAGAAAAAAATGAAAACGGCTATTTTAAAGGCTTTACAGACTTTTGTGAAAGGACGGGCGGCAGAGACATCAACAAGCGGTGTGTGGAAAGCCTTCTTAAATGTGGTGCTTTTGATTCCTTTGGTATTTTCAGATCAAGAATGATTGCAGTATACGAAAAGGTGCTGGACAGTGTCGGGCAAAATAGAAAAAGGAATATGGAGGGCCAGCTCTCCATATTTGAGATGGGTGAAGCAAAACAGGAAATATCCATTTCCGGGGAGATTTATCCTGAAATAAAGGAATACCCGCCCAAAATGCTGCTCTCCATGGAGAAGGAGATGCTTGGGCTTTATATATCGGGACACCCTTTAAAGGAATTTGAAGAAGAAATAAAAGAACAGGTGACTCTTTTCAGTTCCGATCTAGGCACGAATGTCCGGGAAAATGGCGAAGATGATGAAAATGAAGGAGCCAAAGGTTTAAAAGACGGAATGCCGGTGACTGTTGGAGGTATAATTACCGAAAAGAAATCAAAGACTACGAAAAGCAATAACCTGATGGCATTTATCACTCTTGAAGATTTGTACGGTTCTATGGAAGTTATTGTGTTTCCTTCAACATTAACAAGATTTGCAGCCTTGTTAACCGACGAAAACACAGTATTAATCAACGGAAAAATAAGCATTAAGGAAGAAGAGCAGCCAAAGATAATTTGTGAAGAGGTCAGGCCTCTGAGAAAAAATTACGATGATACTGCAAACCCGTCGGTGAAAACTTCAAAGCTTTACATACGTACAAGTGAACCTGAGGAATGCGAGAAAATAAGATCAGTATATTCGCTTTTGAAGTATTTTCATGGTAAGACGCCTGTATGTTTTTATAATGAGCTGGATAATACTAAAAGAATGATGGATCAGGACAAATGGGTTTGTCTCGGCGACAGCCTGCTGAAAGAACTCAGGGAAAGGTTTGGAGAAGAGAATGTCAAGGTTACATAAAAAATCAATTGTTGATTTTTAAGGCAAAATAATATATAGTAATGTCGGGGTGGTTTTATTGGATTGGGAACTGGATAAAATACTAGGGGATTATATAGTAATAAAAGCAGAAGAAAATGGAGTAAATGTTATTGGACTTACAAGAGGGATAGATACAAAATTCCATCATACCGAAAAGCTGGACAAGGGCGAAGTTCTATTAGCCCAATTTACCGAGAATACATCAGCAATCAAGGTGAGAGGCAAATCGAAGATACTTTGCCGCCATGGCGAGATAAATTCCGGTGAATAAATTGAAAAGGGGCGTGTAAGTATGTGGACAGTCGTATACATGGCGCAAAGCAAGGAAATTGCCACCAAATTGCAGGAACTTTTAACCAGGGAAGGGATACTTGTAAAACTCAGACCTATAAGCAAGAATCATGAAAACAATGATAACTATTTTGAAGTTCTTGTTCCTGAAGCTGAAGTCGAAGAAGCACATAGTGTAATAATTGAAAAAGGCTATTGATTTTATTATTTAGGTATCCATTTGAAAACCCGTGTTTTAAACTGCACGGGCTTAATATTTTATAGATATTTAAAAGCACTAAAAAAGGTTTAGAGGTTTATATGTACGTTTCAGAAACCAAATTAACGGCAAGATATGCTGAAACCGATCAAATGGGCATTATTCATCATTCCTGTTATCCAGTATGGTTCGAAGCAGGCAGGACGGATTTTATAAAAAAGATGGGATTACCTTATTCGGAAATAGAAAAAAGCGGCGTACTTCTTCCTTTGATTGAGTTAAGATGCTTCTACAAAGGCTTTTCCAGGTATGAAGATGAAATTACGGTAAAAACTTCCGTCTGTCAGCACAATGGAATAAAAACAACTTTTCATTACGAAGTATTCAAATCCGGCTGCGACGAGTCTATTACAACGGGGGAGACAATTCACGCATGGGTAAACAGGGATTTCAAACCTGTAAATATTAAAAAATATAAACCAGAGATCAATGCATTGATAATATCGGCAGCTGACCTACTATAATATTTTAGCATGAACATTGCGCAAAAATCATAATATATGGTAAACTTAAAATATTATGAGTGACAGACCTTTTTGTAGGGTAAGATATTTAAGATTGTCAAATCATACATAAGGCGGTGAGTTGGTGAACGTTCCCAATATTCTTACAGTTGTCCGGTTTTTACTGATACCTGTTTTTGCTTATTTTCTCTGGCAGGGAGATTACTATACTTCTGTATTTCTATTCCTGTTGGCGGGACTTACCGATGTACTGGATGGATTCATTGCCAGAAAATATAATCTGATAACTCCATGGGGCAAGCTGGCTGATCCCCTTGCAGACAAACTGATGCAGATTACTGCGCTTATCATTCTTTCCATTGTAAAGGAACTCATACCGGCGGAGCTCCTTGCCATAGTAATCGCCAAGGAAATTTTTATGGGCATTGGAGCTATTTTATTATTAAAGCAGAATAATTATGTAGTCTCTGCAAACTGGTACGGCAAGCTGGCAACCATAGTATTTTATTTTGCAATAATAATGATTATTTTCAAAGCTCCATACCCTTACAGTAGCATATTTATTTACATTGCTGTGCTATCGACTCTTTTTGCTTTTGTTATGTATGTCAGAACCTTCCGCCAGATAAAGAGCGGGTCGGAAAAAAACACAAATACCTGAGTAGTACACTGTCAACTTTTTCTAATCAGCCGTACAGCCTTTGAGCCACGTGATAAATTGTTGGGCTGTTCTTGGTGATCGCCCGTTATACCACAGTTCCCATTTAAGAGCCTCACGGTGCAGTTCATCCCTATCCATTAGTATTCCGTTCCTTTCCGCCAGTTCTTCGATAATATGAAGATACCGTTCTTTATCGGGTGATGAAAATACTATTGTAATTCCAAACCTGTCCGACAATGACAGCTTTTCCTGCATGGTATCATAAGCCCTGACCTCGTCATCTCTGTCACCAAATTGAAGACCGGCCCTGTCACTGAATTTTTCCTTTATAAGGTGCCTTCTGTTAGATGTGGCGTAGATAAGGACATTCCGGGGCCTGGCCTCCAGACTGCCTTCAAGCACGGCTTTCAGGGCGGTAAAGTTTTCTTCGTTGTCTTCAAAAGCAAGGTCATCTACAAAAAGGATAAATTTGTGATTTCTTAGGCTTAAGTCGGACACTATTTCCGGGAAATCCACAAGAAGGTTTTTCGGTACTTCAATAACCCTTAAGCCTCTTGAATGATACTCGTTAAGAATAGCCTTGACGGTAGAAGATTTACCTGTGCCTCTGTCGCCATAAAGCAGAACATTGTTTGCCGGATGTCCGTCCAGAAAATGTTCTGTGTTTTTAACTACCTCAAAGCGTTCAACTTCGTAGTCTATCAGGTCTGTAAGCATTACCGGGTCGAGATTTCTCACAGGGGCCAGCCTTCCGAAGCCATTTGAACGACGCCATATAAAAGCTTTGTAGCGAGCAAAAATACCACAGCCGTATGTTTCATGAAAGGATTTCAAGGTTTCATAACATTCTCCCCAGTCATCGGCGGCAATTAATAGCCCTGCTGCGGCAGAAGCTTCCGGGCAGGTGTCTGGGATTTCACCGGTTTTGATGCTTGAATCATTCCAATCGGGAAGTCTGCTTATTGATGCTTTATACAAGCTATCGACCCTGGAATTTTTAATATATGCATCCTTTATTTCGAGTGAGGACAATATTGCAGCTTTTTGGAGGGCTTTAAGATCGTTTCTGACAGCCGGCTCAGGAATTGAAAGCCTGGATCGCCCGGCAATGCCTGCCTGGGATGTAAATGGATTTTCATCAAATATTATTTTTTCAATCAGGTAACCCCTGAAATCCGTATTCTTGTAAAATGAAGCCAAACAATTATAAAATCCGGTATATAGGTTTATAAAATTACCGGATTTGGTACGGTTCCCAAAGGAATCGGAAACATATTTCAAAAGGGAATAATATTTGCCGATTACCGGATCTCTCAGCAGACCTCTATATATGCACAGGGAACCCAGCATAAGCCCTGTCTCAAGGATACTGTCATTTTTGCCATAAGTCATTGCCATACCAACATATTTTCCTTTCGTTACGCTATTCATATATCCCATATTATACAATAAAATGAGGTTTGCTGCAAAAGC
>VEPD01000417.1 GCA_012027035.1 Ruminiclostridium sp.
AATCAATGGAATACCGCTTGTTGATGATATTGAAAATCATCTTTAAGGTTTCCGGACTTTCATCTTCCTTTGGCTTTTCTTTTAATTTTGCATTTATTGCTGAAGACTGTCCCGTGTATTTCAGCAGTTCATCAGGCATATGGCTTGGAGAGAGAATGTAGTCGCAAATGTTTGTTGAAATCACACTTTTAGGCATTCCGTTGAATTTTGCCGTTAATTCGTCCTGTACCATTATAATGCCGCCAGCTTCTTTTATTGCTCTGCAGCCGCGTATACCGTCGCTTCCGGTTCCCGATAGTATGATGCCTATGGACTTTTCATGTATGTTGTTTGCCAGTGACTCAAGAAAAGTGTCGACAGCCAGATTTATTCTTTGAATGGGTTCCTGGTCAATGAGCAGAAACCGGGCTTCTGAAATAACAACATTATATTTCGGGGGATTCAGATAAATGCATCTGGGAGCTATTTCCATTCCGCTCTTTATCTGATATACTTTCATTTTTGTATGCCTTGACAGGAGCTCCGGCATAAAACTTTTATAATGCGGGGAAAGATGTTGGATTATAATAAAAGCCAGATTATCTGTTGCCGGCATATTTGAAAAAAATTGTTCAAGAGCCGCAAGCCCTCCGGCAGAAGCCCCTATACCTGCAACATAGAAATCAGTTACCTTCTCCATATCATTTACGTCCCCTTAATCAGTGTATATCATCAACGGAAACAAACTAATTTTTTTGTTCTTTTACATTGCATTACATATTTGCATAAATTGCTTGATATATTGTAGATTATAACAATATTTTTCTTCAAATGGAATAAATTATTTTAATTTTCCATAGTTTTTAATACGTTTAGTCAGTTTCTTCTGTACGAAAAAACAAAAAAAAGTAGACCTAAGTTAAAAAATGTATTTTTTTGTTTAAATATATAAATGCAGTGCTAATGACTAATGTTGCATAAAAGGAAGCCGGATTTTACCATGAAAAGATAGCTGTGCAATTCTACTTTTTCTATTGCTTAATCGCATGAATGATGGTAAAATAAATATCCGCAGGGTTATATGAACAGTAAACAAACCAATAAAATAATAATCGGGGTGTAGCGCAGATGGTAGCGCGCTTGGTTCGGGACCAAGAGGCCGTGGGTTCAAATCCCGCCACTCCGACCACTACAATGAAGCGGCAATGCAAGATATCTATATCCCCATCAATACCTATTGAGCAAAGAATATTATTGAATTCTACCGCGATATTTCCAAGTCAAACCTATTTCAATTTATATTGCATATTTTTTTCCAGTTAATAACGTTGAATAAGTTGCCAATTTGTTATAATATTATGTTTATCGGATGAATGTTTATTTATCGCTCTTATGGCGGAGGTAAGCCGTGTATGGGCATTGATGATACCAGTACGTTACATATATTGTCGAAGGAAAGTGCAAATCCAAAAATAGAGATCAAACTGGATCAATGTACAGCTGGTATGTTTATGGCTGAATCCATATATAACAGCAAGGGCGCTGTAATGATACTGAAAAATACCCAGCTTGATTCTGCAACCATAAACAAGCTAAAAAGTCTGGGAATAGTGAAAGTGAAGGTTTACCTGGAGCCTAAAGACAGTATTGCCGAGGATAAGTCAAAAAGATTCAAGGAAATATACACCAGGAATTTGGCTGCTATCAAGGAAGTGTTTTATGATATTTACTCCGGGAAACCATTGAATATGGGAAAAATCGGGCAGTTATCCGACTCTATTCTGGAAGTAGGGGATCCTATCAGTTGCTGTCTTAAAAACAAGGAAAAAATTCAGAATTCCAATGAGTATTTATATGCCCACAGTGTAAATGTGAGTATGCTTTCATGCTTGATTGCAAAATGGATGAAGCTCGGCGGCAAGCAGACAAATGACCTTATTAAAGCCGGATTGCTGCATGATATTGGTAAAACAAAAATGGATCCGCTGCAATATAATAAATTTGAACAGCTGTCGGAAAAAGAAAAAAGGAAAATAAAACAGCATCCTGTAATTGGCTGGAAGATTGTCCGTAAGGCGGGAAATGTCGAAAATGATCTGTTGGAAGCGATACTGATGCACCATGAGCGGGAAGACGGAAGCGGTTACCCATTGGGTACCAAAGCAGAAGGGATAAGTATTTTAGCCAGGATATTATACGTTGCCAACCTGTTTGACAACCTTGCATCAGAAAACAGCAACGGAAAGGCGCTCAATCCGTTCAGGGCTTTTGAAGCCATGCAGACAGAGGGCTTTAAGGGTTATAACACTGAGATTATTTTATTGTTTCTTGAAAACGCTCCGAATTATTTCATTGGTGAAAAATTTTTTCTTAGCAATGGTGAAGTAGGTGAAGTCATATTTATAAATTCAAAAACAGTCCACAGACCTTTAATCAGAGTCGGGGAACGATATATCGATCTGTCGGGCGAAAAGGACCTGAGCCTGGAAAACATGTTGTAATACTATGACTAAAATTTTAAATTATTATTTTGTTTTATAGATTTAAAAAATATGTTACAATTTTCTGAATATATAATGCAAAAAGAATTAATGAGGAAATGATTATTGCAGCATATATATTTTATTTTTTGATTATTTGGATACAGTGGGGCTTTAATGAGAGTCTTTTTTAATAAGATGAATTTTGATAACAAGGCGCTTTTTATAATATTTGAAGGAATTGCATATACGATAGTTTTAAATATTTACAATCCTTTCATATTAATGTTTGCAAAACGTATGGGTGCTGGTGATTTCCATATAGCCCTGCTTAACTCTATTCCGCCTTTGATAGCAGTATTCGTATTGATTCCATGCAGTATTCTGATTGAGAAGGCTAACCGGAAAAAGAGAACTACCAGCCTCATGATTTTTCTAAATAGTATTTTTTATGCCGTTATAGCATTTGTACCATTTATACCAGGCCAGGCAAAAGTCATGGTCTATATTTTGCTTATCGGCTTTATGAACTGGCCCGGTTCTCTTTATGTTTCGACGTGGCAGTCTTTTTTTGCAGATACCTTCAGTGGTTCAAATGCAAATTATGTTTATTCTCTCAGAAGTAAATACAGTGCGTTTTTCGGTTTGCTGGCCGCATTGTTTGCCGGGCTTATCCTTACTGAAATACCGCGGAATGATACCCAACGGCTTTTCATTTATCAGGCTTTTTATATTGCTTGTTTTGTTATAACACTGCTCCAGCTGTACTTTTTATCCAGAGTCAGACAGGAGTCCGCAGGCCCGGTTGACAGCAGGCAGACAGTTTCCGTATCCTTTAAACTCTCGAGTTTCAAAGAAATATTCCGTAATAAGGGTTTTATGGTTTTTTGCCTGTGCACGTTTTTATTTCATATATCCTGGCAGATGGGCTGGCCGTTATTTTTTCTTTACAATGTGGATCACGCGGGGCTTAATGAATTCCAGATCGGCATGATAAGCGTAGTTGCAGGTGTTTCGTCATTTTTCTCATATTCCATTTGGAGCAGGTTTATTGAAAAGAAAGGTACAAGGTTTGTCATAATAATAGGTGCATTGGGACTTGCCTTGAACCCTATCTTCTTCACCAGTCTCCTGAGCTTTTATGCAATTATCCTGGTAAATGTGCTGGCGGGATTTTCAGGAGCAGGATTTACCTATACATTATTTTGCAGTCTCCTTGAAACATTGCCGGAGAACAAAAAGACAATTTATATATCTCTTTTCAACACTTTCATAAATGTTTCGGGCTTCATATCGCCTTTTTTGGGGATATGGCTATATAAACTGACCGGCATATATACGGCAATGCTTATTATTGCTGTGCTGCGATTGCTGGCGTCTTCATTTTATATTATCCGCTGGTGGACTGGCAAAAAATCAATGGAAACCATTAATAATACATTGGAGGCTTAGGGAACGAACAGACACGGTTTTTATATCAAGGTCTGTCTTCAATATTGATAATACGGCTTTAGTATGTGACAAGGAGTTGCAGCATGAAATACAGATTCATGGCAGTGGATATTGATGGAACCCTTTTAGATAGCAGCGGCAGGTTGACAGAGGCTAATAAGGAAGCAATCCGGATGGCAGTATGGGAAGGTTTGATATTTACCCTTTCCACAGGCAGACCGGTTCAGGGTGTTCAATCCCTGATCAATGCGCTTCAACTTGACACTCCCGTCATTACCTATAATGGTGCGATGGTGGTGATGGGTAAATCCAGGGAAATACTTTACGAGCAAAAGCTTTCGGCAAAAGATGCGAAAAATGTTATTGAACTGGGGAATCAATGGGGATGCATGGTGGCAGTCTGGGTTGAAAACAAGCTTTATGTAAATGAGTTAAGTGAGGAGGCCATCCGGTATTCGACAATTGCCGGGATTGCTCCCGAAAAGATCGTTGATATGGAAACGTTGGTGCGGGATGGAGTGACCAAGGTTTTATGGAATGACGACCCTGCGGTGGTAGGAAAGTATCAGGAAGAGATTGGCAGTTATTTAAGCGGCAATGTGAATTATCACACATCCAGGCCGATGTTTCTTGAGTTTGTTGATAAAAAGGCTTCTAAAGCGCTTGCTATGGAAAAAATCGGAGAGCATTTTGGTATCCGGAGGGAAGAAATGATTGCTGTGGGGGATGGCTTTAATGATCTTTCAATGATTGAATATGCAGGATTGGGTGTAGCTATGGCAAATGCGAAGGAAGCCATACGGCAAAAGGCCGATTATGTTACGCTTTCCAATGATGACGACGGAGTCGCCCACGTAATACGGAAATTTGTTCTGG
>VEPD01000231.1 GCA_012027035.1 Ruminiclostridium sp.
CTCTCAGGGCGCCGTCGGCCATTTTGGCAATAAGCCTGGCTGCATCCCTTTCAAGAATTATGCCGCTTGACGCAGTTATCTCAGTGAGTCTGCCCACAATGCTTTCTACAGTTATTCGTCTGAAATCGAACCGCTGGCACCGGGACAATATTGTAGCAGGAAGTTTGTGAGGCTCCGTAGTCGCCAGTATGAAAACGACATGGGCCGGAGGTTCCTCAAGGGTTTTCAGCAGGGCGTTGAAGGCGCCAGTGGAAAGCATGTGGACTTCATCTATTATATATACCTTATACCTGGCTCTGGAGGGGGCGTAAATCACTTCGTCCCTGATTTCACGGACGTTGTCGACGCTGTTGTTTGAAGCTGCATCCATTTCCAGCACATCCATACTGCTTCCCGACAGAATCTCAGTACACGCTTCACATTTGTTGCAGGGATCCCCGTCGTGAGGGTCAAGGCAATTTATTGCTCTGGATAATATGTGGGCCATGGTGGTCTTTCCCGTACCCCGGGTGCCGCAGAAAAGGTAGGCATGGGCAATGCGGCCGTTGCTCACACTGTATCTCAGCGTTTTAACAACGTGCTGCTGTTCGACGACGTCCTCGAACACCAAAGGTCTCCATTTCCTGTATAGGGCAATGTACGACATGCTTCCTCCAAAAGTGTAATAAGCATCAGATAACTTTATAATGATTTAAGTATATCAAAATCAGCCATATTTAACAACAGGAACAACGGCAGGAACATGGGGAGGCTCTTTTGTTTCACTTACCTTCAAATAGGCTTTTCAAGGGATAAGGAACCTGTCCCTGCGTCCCATGCGTCCCCAAAACAAGAAAGACCACCTTCTTAAGATAGTCTTTCCTGTTTTGCATCTATAAAATTTAATTGACCGTGCACCCGTTTTCGACTTACCTCTACAGACGTTACCCAGATAGTTGGCTCTAACCAGGCATCCTTGCGGCACACGAAAGTTTTTGCTTACCGTTGCTTTCTTCCGAACCTGGCGGGGTTCACAGGCTTCCGTTGCGCAAGACCCAATCATCATTGCCACTTGTATGGGGCTGACCCTACAGAATCAAGCCTGGAACGGGAATTCCACCCTGCTGTAGCGGATTGCAGGTATAGGGCACCGCTGCCTCCCCGTCTAGCACGGTCAAAGAGTTTACTCATAATATGGCCCAAAAGCTGCCATATCCGGATTCCAATCTTTAGCTTCCAGCTATTAGTATCCTCACATCCCATAACATTATACTCAATATCCCTGGCCTTGGCAAGACAATTTGCAAGAGAAAGAGGAAGCATATTTTGACAAAAAAAATAAAGCACTTGGATAAAAATTTTAAAATAATTCCGGTTTGTAAGTGCTTTATAAACTAAAATGAAATCAGCCATAATCTATATTAAAAGGAGGAACAAAAATGAAAAAAATTAGTATTATTGGCTGTGGCAATCTTATTGTACCACATTCTAGTAAAAATTTATATTAAATAATTATGACAAATTTTAATAATTTATGAATGAATATATTTCATCCAATATAGATATCTCTGCAAGCTGCCTATTTATAAGTATTAGACGGGCTATCTTGCAATTCCGTTTTAGCAGTGTTGCTTTCAATCATGTTAATATAAGAACCGGTATACATTCCCAGAATTTTTCTATCATACTCATTGAGTTTTGTTGGCGGATCTCTCCTTTTTTTGCCCACTATAGCCCTCCATAATTATTACATTGAATTTTCGGAACTCATTTAGCTTATGATATAATTATAACTATATACGCATTATTGTCCGGCTTTGTTTTTTATCGGGCAGATGCGGGGCAGGAAGCGGGAATAGTCCGGATACCTATATAAATCTTGAAAAAGTTGCCTTATTTATGTTACAGTAGTTACATGATAAACATGGAAAAGGCAGATACATACAAAAAGGATTTTAACATAAACACCAAAATTTTTGAAAGAGGTGCTGGAATTGAAAGTACGAAAGGCGATAATACCGGCGGCGGGACTTGGTACCAGATTTCTTCCCGCAACGAAGGCCCAGCCGAAGGAAATGCTTCCCATAGTCGATAAGCCGACTATTCAGTACATAGTCGAGGAAGCTATAGATTCGGGAATAGAAGACATCATGATTGTTACAGGGCGTGGGAAGAGAGCTATTGAAGACCATTTCGACAAATCCTACGAACTTGAGGATATTCTCAGGCAGAAAGGCCAGGACGACTTGCTCAGCCTTGTGCAGGATATTTCGAATCTTGTGGATATACATTATATCAGGCTGAAGGAACCAAAAGGGCTGGGCCACGCAATTTATTGCGCGAAATCCTTTATTGACAACGAACCCTTTGCAGTTCTTCTGGGAGATGATATCGTTGATTCCCAGGTACCTTGCCTGAAGCAGTTGATTGATGTGTATGACGAATATAATACCACTATAATAGGAGTCCAGA
>VEPD01000374.1 GCA_012027035.1 Ruminiclostridium sp.
CCTTTTGCATCGTATGCCGTCGATGGGCATATGACCTTTAATCCCGGTATATGTGTAAAAAAGCCCTCCAGGCTCTGCGCATGCTGTGCTCCTCTTGTCGTCGCCCCTACGGGAGCTCTCATCACCATCGGCACCTTGACTGTCCCGCCCGACATATACGACATTTTTGCCGCCTGGTCCGCCATCTGGTCCATCATGCAAAAAAGAAAATCTCCATATTGCACATCGGCTATCGGTATCATCCCTGTCATTGCCGCACCTACGGCAGCCCCTGCTATCATTATCTCGGAAATGGGGGTATCAATGATCCTGTCATGCCCGAACTCCTTCGACAGTCCCAGTGTCACAGTGAATGCCCCTCCGAATCCGCCATCGATATCTATATCCTCACCTATGCAGAAAACCCTTTCATCTCTTCTCATTTCCTCCCGGATTGCCTGTCTTAATGCCTCCGCTATCGTCATCCTCGCCATGGTTATCTTACCCCCTCGTAGTAAACATCCTTAAGAGCATCCTCAGGTTTCGGGTCAGGACATGATCTGGCATATTCAACTGCTTTCTCGATCCGGTCCAGCACATCCTTTTCAACAGCTTCAATCATTCCAGCTGCAGCGATATTGTTTTGAAGCATGTATTCCCTGCAGATTTTTAAAGGGTCCCGCTCAGACCATTGCTTCTCCTCTTCCTTGTCCCTGTAGCCACAAGCGTCGTTTCTTGAATGCCCGCCGATCCGGTATGTCTTCAATTCAAGGAGTGTCGGACCTTGTCCGCTCCTTGCCCTGATAATGGCTCTGGCTGCAGCTTCATTCACCTTCAGTACATCATTCCCGTCGACAATCTCTCCCGGTATACCGTAAGCAACGGCTCTGTCCGCAACATTACCGACCTTCATTACCTTGTCTACTCTTGTGGAAGCGCCGTAAAGATTGTTCTCACAGGCGAATACGACCGGAAGACTCCAGATGGCGGCTGCATTCAACGCTTCATGAAAGGAGCCTTCGTTGGAGGCTCCATCGCCGAAGAAGCATACGACTACCTTGTTGGTTTTTTTCATTTTACAGGACAGCCCTATACCGACAGCTACGGGTATCCCGCCTCCGACAATGGCGATAGCCGGTATTGCGCCGACCGATATATCACCCGTATGCATGGCTCCGCCCTTTGCCCTGCAGCAGCCTGTGGACTTCGCAAACATTTCCGCCATCATGGAATCGAGTGAAACCCCTTTTGCAAGGCAGTGGCCTGCAGGCCTGTGCGTTGAAGTCATGTAATCATCCTTCCCCAGGTCGTAAAGCATCCCGACTGCGCAGGCCTCCTGACCGTGGGATTGATGGATTGTACCCGGCATGGCGCCTTCAAGGAACAGATAATAGATACGTTCCTCATATTTTCTGATGAGATACATTTTCTCATACATTTTCAAGACTTTTTCCTTGCTGACCTCTTGCTGCATTTTTATCACCTTTCGATATGTATGTTTACTAAAACTTGCTGATACCGTCAAACATTTGTAATAATATGTTCTTTATTGTTATTTTATTACCATTTTACGCATTTGTCAATACAGAGTTTTGCCTTTACAACCTTCAGACATCGCTTTTAATAACATCTGCAAAAGAATATAAGACAATCCCGCTTTTATGTAATAAAATATCCATTGCCGAATATTGACACACGAGCATTTTGATAATAAAATAACACCATAGCACGCTAGATTGTGTTATATGAAAAAAATTATAGGTTAAGCAGGTGAAATCAATGCATAAAGCTCAAAGGCAAAAGGATTTAATTGACTTGCTGTCGATAAACAATGTCATGTCCATATCCGACTTGTCACAACGGTTGAAATCGTCTATGATGACAATACGAAGGGATCTGGAGTATCTTGATAAAAAGGGATTGGTGAAGAAAATGCACGGCGGTGCATTGATGGTAAAGCAGGAACCAGGACAGCCGTCTTTTTTTGAACGCATTGAGGAGTTTGATGAAGAAAAAGCCAGGATCGGCAAAGCTGCTGCAGCTATGATAAAGAATGGAAGTATTGTCTTCTTTGACGCGGGTACCACCCCCCTTGCCATAATTGAACATATCCCTGATGATATTGAATTTACGGCAATCACAACAGGACTGATGACTGCCGTCGCATTATGCGGCAAACCTAAAGCAAGTATCATCAATATCGGGGGGAACATACACCAGTCTTCATATTCTGCAACCAATTACCTCGCCATCGAATATATTAAAAGGTTCAATGCAGATATCGCATTCATTTCCACCAAGGCGATATCAATCCCTTCAGGGACTTTCGAAGCACAGCTTCCATTAATCGAAGTCAAAAAGGCAATTGTAAGTGTATCGAATGAAATTATCCTGCTTGCAGACCATAGTAAATTTGAAGCTAAATCCTTATGCCATTCCATACCTCTTGAAGATATCGACACCATTATCACCGACAGCAAGGTATCGCCGGAAATCGTAGACATGTTAAGAAATAAGGATAAGAAAGTAATTTTAGTTTGATTATGCGTAGTATATTCCCTTATTCATTACTATAAGCGGGTAACCGCACGGTTACGCAGGTTCCCCCTCCTTCCCGGGGGGCGATGGATACTCCATACTGGCTGCCGAATATCAGCTTTATGCGCATATCGATATTCTCAATACCGATGCCATGATTGGCAAGGTTGTTTATGGCGCTGCCTTTTTTTTGCTGTCTGCCAAGCATAGTTTCACGGATTTTGATATTAAGGCTCTGAATATGAGTGTTGGTATCAAATCTCCTATTAATTTCTTCTGCTTTTTCCGCCGATATGCCTGCACCGTTATCGGAAACCATTATGATGATAGAGTTTTCGGTATGGATTGCATTTACCTGTATATGCCCCTCGCGATTCAGCGGTTTAATACCGTGATGGACCGAGTTCTCAATAAGCGGCTGCAAAAGGAAGCGGACAACCATGTAATCATCAAGATCGGCAGCAATGTCAAAGTCTACGCTGAATTTTTCTTTGTAACGCATTTTTAAAAGATCGATATAAACTTTAGCATGCTTGATTTCCTCACCCAATGTACAGGTGAAATTTTCGCCATAAAGGCAATAACCCAAAAGATCGGATAGGGTTACAAGGGCTGCAGAAACTCTGTTCTGCCCGCCCAAATCCATGAAGGCCATCCAATTGATAGTGTCCAGTGTGTTATGCAGAAAATGGGGATTCATCTGTGCCAACAGGCTATTCGCCTGGTTTTGCCGGAGCAGGAAAACACGGAAGTCCAACTCGGTTTCAAACTCGGGGTTGGTCGAGCCCATAAGTATACTATTGACAATGAATTGCAAGTCCTTTTTCACCATTTTGCTGCTAAACGGATTTTTAACAGACGTAACCAAACTATTTATAAAGGAAACAGATTTATAAGTAATAAGGAATGAGACAATAACACTGAGAAAAAAAGCCGTAATAAAGACCAAAATAGTGATCTTTTTAGTGTCTTCCGACCAGTTCTGGCTGTAGTCGAGTGAGTCCACTGTCAAATAATATAAATCAAATTGATCGGAGCGGGTTAATGAAACTACCTCCCCGTTTTTTATCATGGATATGATTCTTTTGTCCCCTATTTTCGGCGGCTCGATCCCTAAAACAGTAAAAATGTTTGAGCCATAGTATTTGCTTAAGTACTTTGCCGATATGATATTGTAATTATTATCCAAAATATAAAAGGCTTTGTTTTTGTTAGTCTGTGAAGAGTCGATAATATCGTTAATAACCGATAGATCGAGTAAAATAGCTATAGCGCCCTGCGCATCATCCTTCTTTAAAATAACCGTTTTGATAATGCCAAACAGATAAGGGTAAATGTCTTTTTTTATATAGGAAATAATACCAACATTGGGGTTGGAATAATCGATATTCTTTGCCCAGTCTACTTCTGATATGTTTTTATAATAATATTGTCCTGATTTCGTAATGACAAACCCCAGCCTGGGATTAAGAATATCAACGGAGTGAATGTAATCATAAATCTGTATGTAGCTTCGCAGGTCGTTGACAAGCTTGTTAATATCCACACTCCCATGGCTGGGGGTCATAAGCATCTGCACCTCGGTTTTGATTGAAATGCTGACGTTCAAAAGCTTGCTCTGTCTGAAAATCGTATCGCAAATGCTTTTGGTCTGCCCAAGCGCAGACTCATTCATCCTCATTGCCTCATTTCCCACCGTATGGTTGGTGTAGACAATGAATCCAAAACTTGTGACTAAAAGAGGTATCAGAATGAGTAAAAAGTAAAAAAACATTTTTTTGAAAAAGAAATTCATCATTTGCTTTTCAAATGTTTTAACCAATTTCATATCCCAGGTCCCCCCTATTGGTTTTGCCGCTCCGTCTGTTGTAAAGCGGAAATCCTACTTTGCCTTAAAACGCTTACGGTATTCCAATGGCGTCATTCCCATATTTTTCTTAAAAATCCGGATAAAGAACTTGTCATTTATATATCCGACGCTTTTCCCCACCTCAAAAATCCTGCTTCTGCCATCCCTTAACATTCGTTTCGCTTCCTCTATACGCAGGTAAGTGAGATAATCGGTATATGACTTCCCTGTTTCCTGTTTGAAAAGACGTCCAAAGTACATTGTGTTCAAATGCATTATATCCGCCACTTCAGACAATGAAATATCCCTGCCATAATTCCGTTGAATATATTGCAGGGCAGTTTGGATGGTATTATCCGATCCTGTCTCCGTCTTATACTTTCCTCCGTCGTTGGTCCCAAATTCTATTCTTTCCCTGCTTTCCAACTCACATATAAGATATTGCCGCAGTGCGATAATGTCGTCAAATACCTTCAAGTTGGCAACAATGAAGGAAATATTAAAAACCTCCTTAAAAGATACAGACGCCTTGGAAATCAGTGCATCAAGGACATACAATAAAGCCTCCTTCGTTGTTGTATCCTTCTGGTAGGAAAAGAAGGCGGCAGTATCGCCAACACCCGTTTTTTCATAAAATTGGAGTTCCTTGCTGTTCCGTAAAAAATTAAGTAAAGCCAGATGCAGCCTATCTTTTCCATAGTGAAAGGTTTCTCCGGATATAATCCTCAATTCAAAGACGGAAAATGGCTTTTTCGTCGCGTTGCCGCCAAAGCCCAACCGTCCCATTTCGCTCTCCAATTCGGCCTCAGTTTCAGACTGTTGGTATACTAAATTCTGTAAAAATTGCTGCTGTAAGGTAGGTATGAGGATGCTGTACTGTTCCTTTTCACGCTGCGCAGCTTTACGCGCCTCACGTTCCATGTTGATTTCTTTCACAAGCCTGGAAAAACTCTCATATAATTGGCTGATGCTGACAGGCTTCAGCAAATAGGAACTGACGCCATATTCAATAGCGCTTTGAGCGTATTTAAACTCATGGTATCCTGATATTATGACTACATGAACATCAGGCATGTTTTGGTGTACATAGGCTGCTACGTCCAGTCCCGACTTATTTGTCATATTAACATCTGTCAAAACGATATCCGCACCATTAATTGCGAGGTATTCGATGGTTTGCTGCCCGCTTTCAAAAATACCAACTATTTCAATATCCAAATCTGATGATGAAAAAAAGAACTCCAAACCATTACGGATTATTTCCTCATCATCGGCAATCACAAGTCTCATTTTTTGTTTCAAAGCCCTCCCACCTCATATTTAATTATGACATAGTATGTATTTTGTTGCAACAGTACTAGCCCTTAGCTATGCACGTGAAGGACACATGCCGGTCAACTCGCTTCATGCCTCAGCGGAACAAAAGTGCGAAGGATATCATACAATGCTGAATCAGACATATGCATGATATCCTTCACCGACAAATTCTGTCTGGCTGCCGAATACGTCACACCCGGCAGCCGGTATTCATTTGTTCCGAATAAGTACTGCAGGATTACTTGATTGCCTTAAACGCATCAATCTGTTTCTGAAGATCTTCAGCGATTTTACGTACGCCGGCAGCCTCTAAACGCTTTTTCATTTCATTGTAGGTTTTGATTGGATCAGGATATGTTCCAAAGAGAAGGCCATCCATATATTCTTTGTATATAGCACTAAATTGAGCCTGTTCAAGTTTAACAGCCGTAGGGTCATATTGAAAACCGGTTAATGGAACCTTTATTGCGTCTGCATCCTGCTTGAGAGCATCTTCCACAACGGTCGCTTTATAGCCCTGATTCTTGGCGGCGTAACGGTCATAGGCAATCGTCCAGGTAGGAACACCGTACTTGCTATCTGCTCCGCCATCGCCACTATCATTATATCCGAAGGTATGGATAATACTACCCTTAACCCCTGCAACTTTGGGAGTAGTCACTGCGTAATGTTCACCCTCAATGCCATAAGCTAAAAGGTTAGTAATATCAGCGCCTTTTTCAGAGTCTAATAATTCAATAAGCTTCAAGGCCCTTTCTACATTACCGCTGGTCCTGGAAATTGCAAGTGCAGTAGCGAGTTTACCGATCGGAGTCTTGGGAGTAGATTGCATCTTTAGAACAGTAGCAGGCATGCCCCATTTTGTTTCATAATATCCTTGTGTATTGCTGTCAACATTATCAATTACCATAATAAGTTTGTCTTTATAAGAACCACCGGTAGGTTGAAGGACAGACATATCAGTACTTGTTAATGCATCCTTTCTTATATATCCTTCCTTATACCATTTTGCCATTCTTGTGAAGAAGTAAGATAAATCTTCGTCAAGAAAACTATAAGCCTTGGAGGATTCGTCTCTCTGTTTGGTAAATGAGGAAGACCCTGTAGAGAACCAACTTGTCGGCACAGCCAGATGCTGTATGCCTAAATTGAGATCCCCACCGGCCTTTGCTTTTGCCAGGAAAGACTCAAGAGCATCGAGGAAGCTTTCGGTCGGATAATAGCTTCCACTTTTTTCCCATTCCATCTGGGCTTTATTATAAGCTTCAAGGTCTAAATATTTATCGGTGAGCGCAGCAGGGAAAACCAGGCCCGCCGGAGCATTCGACCAGCCCAGGCCAACCGGGACGGTATAAATCTTTCCTTTGACTTTGGTGTTTTCCCAGACCCAATCAGGAAACGTATCTTTTAATGCTGGAGCGAACTGGGCTATGGGCTCATCCAGCGGCAGGTAAGAGCCATTGTTTACTTCGTCCTGAAGAGACATCATCCAACCTATCCAGGCAATGTCGACTTTTTCGCCAGCTGCTGCAGCAAGCTGCCATTTCTCCTTATACTCGCCGAATGGTATAACTTCAAAGTCAAGAGTTGTGTTTGGCAGAAATTCCGGAAGCTTCGTATTAACAAGGGCCAGAACCTTTTCCGAATCAGCCTGTTTGCCGGTGGGACCAGCGGTCATAAACTTAATAGTATACGGTTCAGGCGGTTTTGCAGTTGTAATCTCTGCTGTTGTAGACCCCGCAGTTGTTGTAGATCCAGTCTGATTCTGGCCCTGAGTTCCACAAGCTGCAAGGCCAAATACTAACATGGATGCGAGAAGTAGTGCGATCAGTTTTTTCACTTTCATACGTTTTTCCTCCCTAAATTTTTTTTATATCGGCACATAAGTGCAAATATACAATAATAATAAATAATTGGTTCAGCCTTTGACAGCGCCAATAGTCAGTCCCTTGGTGAAGTATTTCTGAAAGAACGGAAATATTATCAGCATTGGCCCGGCGGCAACTACAGTGAGAGCATAACGCATACTTAAGGTTGGCGGCTTCATATTTGCAGTATAAATGTTCATTTGAGAAGCATATTCCTTCAAAAACTGAACTTCATTCAGAACGCGCTGTAGCAAGTATTGAAGGGTAAAGAGCTTTTCGTTCCGAATATATAAAAGGGTCATATACCACTCATTCCATTTGCCCAGCAGGCAAAACAGCCCTATGGTGGCTATGACCGGCTTGGAGAGCGGAGCAATAATACGCATTAATATATATAGTTCCTTTGCTCCATCCATCTTTGCCGATTCGATGAGGGAAATCGGCAGAGCTTGAAAGAAGGTGCGCATGATGATAATATACCACGCTGAAGCAAGGGAAGGTATGATGTAAACCAGGATGTTATCGTTCATATGGAGATACTGGGTGGTCAATATGTAGCCGGGAATCAAACCGCCGCTAAAAAGCATGGTGAGGAATATATACTGGGTAATGCCCTTCCGGTAAGCAAAGTCCCGGCGGGACAGCGGGTATGCGATTAATCCCATTACAATAACGCTGAGCAGGCTGCCTACAACTGAGATAAATGCAGTGACCTCATAAGCCGTTACCATCTTTTGGGGATTTCTGAATATTATTTTATAAGCAGTCAGGTCGATAAGCTTGGGTATAATAGGATAGCCTAAATCACGAATAGCCTGATCGCTTGTCAATGATGATGAAACAAGTATCATAAGCGGAATAACAAATGAAATGCAAGCCATAATAAAAATTACATGCAGGCAAGTCTGCATAAATACAAAGCTTTTCTTATTTTCAATCATAATACGGTCACTTCCTTCCAGGACATATTGTCTAAGTAGAGTTAAAATAACGCATTGTCCTGATTGACTTTATTGACAATAGCATTGGCGCCTACTATAAGTATCAGTCCCATGACAGACTGGAAAAGACCGACAGCTGTCATGATGCTGAAATTCCCCTCCCTAATACCGCGATATAGATAGGTATCAATAATATCAGTCGCCGGATAAAGCATGCCAACATCCAACGGAAGCTGATAAAACAGACCAAAATCGCCGCGGAAAAGACTGCCGATAGAAAGGATGCACGAGATACTCATAAGCGGAATAAGCGAAGGGATAGTGATATGCCAGATCCGCTGCAATTTATTTGCTCCATCTATCGTTGCCACTTCATAATAAGTTGGGTCAATTCCCATGATAGCTGCAAAATAGATTATCGAACCCATGCCTATTCCTTTCCATGTTGTTGCGAATACAAGGATAAACGGCCATTTAGCTACATCCGTATACCAGTTGACTTCTTCCATCCCGATGGAAGTTAAAAAATGATTAATAAAGCCATAGCTAGGGTCGAGGAATACATAAAAAATAAGAGCGACCACAGCCCAGGACATAAAATTAGGTATAATCATGATAGTTTGGTATGCTTTTAATGCAGGGCGGCTTTTAAGCTCGTTGAACAGAAGCGCAAGAAGGACGCAAGAGACCAGATTCGTCACAATAAAGACAGCGGCATAAAGGACCGTATTGCGAGTAATTCGCGTAACATCGAAAGAAAAGAAAATTCGGAAATTGTCAAGTCCAACCCATTTGCTGCCAAAAATGCCGTCCGAATATTTGTAATCCGTAAAAGCCATAACGACGCCTACCATGGGAAGATAATTAAATACAAAAAAGTAAATCAGTGCAGGCGTACATAATAAAAGAAGCTCCTTGTTTTTCCAAAAAATTAACAACCGCGAATCCTTTCTGGTCTTAATACCCAATTGCAGTCCTCCCTTAACAACGCTTAATTTATTGTTTTAAGCGGTTATTGAATTCTTCTAAAAGCTGAATTATATACCTGGGTTGTCTCTCTACTGATTACTGCTGATAACAAACCAGAATGATCCTGACTCCGCCAAGCTGAATCTATCTTTCATTAATACACATCGCTCTGTTAATACAATATTTTGCTTAATTTCAAAAGCTTTATATTCTGCGATTCCCGATAAATCAAAACCTGAACTCAATAATAATTATAGGCTACATATGATATTATGGTCAATATCATAATAAATACTTAAAAAGAGTACATTCGATATATCAAAGTATACTTTCGATATATTATTAATAATTGTGTACTTTTTTGGTTGAGAAAACTGTCTATAACGCAAAAACACCAGCCTTATAAGCCGGTGTTTTTGCATATCTGTTTGAATGAAGTCTTTTTTCTTATCATTTTTCTACCAATAACTCTGCATAAGCCCCTGGCTCTGCTGAAATCCTCCTGCAGTGTACCATTGCATTCTGACCAAGTACCTTATCCATGTCAGTTGCTGCTTCGGCAAATACCTTTACTTCGGCTTTAAACCCTGTTGGATTTGTGACTCTTATAACCATGCTATTCGAATCGTTTTTTATTATTTCCGCATCCACATTGTCAAAAACACATATGAAACCTGTATCTATATGGACATATATACCGGGTATTTCCGCATAGGTCATCATATTGGAAACCTCACACCAGCAGGAGCCATAGAATATTTCCCCCACCGGCTCAAGCCAGTCGCTCATCTCCACCCTTTCGTTCATCCATCCTGCAGGCATCTCCCTTCCGTTCGAAGCACGAATCGGCCTGTCCTCCCGCGACAGGTACTGCGGGAGATTGTGGGCTATTTCCTGTATAAGCTCAAGATAGCGGATATTGCCCGTATACCGGTATAGTTTGAACAGGGAATCTCCCGATAGCGTACAAATACCGGGGGCGCTGTGTTTATTCTGTACATTTGCGTATACCGAACCTGCCGTACGCATATTAAGCCTTCCGAATGTAGATTCCGGAGGAAATCTGAAATCATAGGACACACACCAGGTAATGCATTGATTTGCCATGGATACAGCTTTATCCAACCAATGCTTTTTACAGGTAACCTCATAAAGTACGATGAAGGACTCCAACAGTCCGAAGGCGGATTCGCTGTCCGGGCATTGGAGAATTTCTCCCGGACCTCCGGTAGATATTCCCTTCTCTACAAAATTTACATAATAGTATTCCGCAGCTTCCTCCGCCACATTCAGGTACTCAGCCTTCCCAAAGTACCGCCCTGCCAGGGCGAGTCCCGCCATGGCAATTCCCCCGCTGGCAGAATTGCCGATAATTATATCTCCTGTGCCTGTGTCAACAAACTGCCCGAATTGTCCATATTTTCTCCACAGTCTTACAAAAGCGTCTGCACACCTTTGAGCCCCGTCCAACCATTCCCGTTTTATCTTTATACAGGTACTTGAGGAGCAGCTCAGTTCATCCATCAGTAGAAATTGTTTAATTATGAAATAAAGCGCATCACTGCTTTTTCTTATCAGATGCCACTTTTTTTCAGGGTCCTTGAAGTAATCCCCGTACCAATTACCCTTATGACCGCAGCCATGGAAAAAACCAGAAACATCCTGACCCCCATTGAAAACAAAATCAAAAGTTTTCAATGCTCTGCCCATCGATATTTCCGAGCCTTCCTGAAGTAAAGGATGCGTCGCCATAAGGCCTCCTACCCATCCGATCTCCCAGTCCTGATGCATGTCTTCCCGTAAACCGACCGAATAGTATCCATGCTTGTCTTCCCAATTTTCCCTGTTATACTTATCTTCCTGTATCTTCCATGCGCTGGAAAAGGGTATTTCATGCTTTAAAACAACAGGACCGGTTACGTCCTTCCGTATTTCTGCAAACCTGTCAAAAAGAGTTTGTATATCAGGACATTTGAAGAAATACACTCGAAACCGCAGTTCTGCGTCATCACCTTTATTAAAGTCCGCAGCCCTGTCCTCGCATGGGACGGTATTATCACAAATAGTATATCTGAAGTCACATCGCATACCCGGCGCCGTCAATTCAATAAAGGCGCTGTCCCTGGTTTCGTCCTCTTCCAGAGCAATACCGGTATCGCCCAACGGGGTGTCCTGGCAAGTAAGCAGCCAGAAGCCCATACTTGCACAAGGCGCATGAAAGCCTATGCCAGGTGTTGAAAGATCTCTGGTCATCTGATGTATCCTCGACGGACCATCATTAATATTCAACCTCGGCACATCGGATATAATCGTTGGAATATCAACTCTTTGATCATATTCATTGTAAAGCATCGGCGGATACCCAACCTTTTGGCTTTCAAAGCGGTTGCCGTTATAAGCCGCCGCCGGCATCAATACATAATTGTCCCGTGACCAGTTGTTGAAATTCAGCCTTACCCCCGTACAGGTCTGTTCAGCGAATCCCTCAACCAGTCTGAACCTGACACTGAAATCCAGGGCGTTTTCCCTATATTCCGTCTCTCTTATACAGGTTTGAATTTCCCATTTATTTTTACCGAATTCAACAAATAACGATATTCCATCATATTTGCCAACCGGCAAAATCTTCATATCAACAAGATGCGCTCCATTGAACCGGGCAAGCTGTATACAAACATTACAAGCATTTTCCGATAATAACCGGTTGATTCTTTCATTCATATTACCCTCACATTATTACTGTTTATTTGGAGCCGCTGCATATGCCTGTATTAAATTTCTTTAGTTTGGCAACAGCTTGCTTTAGCTATATTTTTCCTCCCCCGCTTCATCCCTGCCGCCATGAAGCTGCGGATAATAACTGGCAAACATGTATTTGGGAGTTTCATCAAATTCCATCTCAATTACAGTAATACCGGCAATTTTATCAGGAGCCTCCTTTGGCAGGTTCTTGAGCAGTATGCGATGTCCCTTGTGCTCAAACTCGATCGGCGTACCATCCTTAAGTAACCGCACAGCCTTTGGAGAACTCATATAACCGCCAATACACATCTCACCGCTGGCGGGCCAAATCAAATTCCACAGGTAGACGGATTTGCCGTCAAAGGATGAGCCGCAAACACCGTTGCCGCCGAATAAGCCATTCCCTGCTTTATTTTTAATCAATTTTCCATAAACAGCCTTCCTGTTTTCCCTCAGCCAGTTGCCTACGGTGGTTAGCGCTTCCACAACCTCTACGGGAACGGAGCCGTCAGGAGCAGGCCCTAAGTTCAGCAGCAAATTTCCGCCACCGCCTGCACAGTCTTTCAGCATTTTTATTATTTGCTGCGCACTGTAGCTGTAGTGTGCAGCCTGAGCAGAATCCACATAACCCCAGCTTATCCCGTTGAAGGTCATACAGGCTTCCCAGTCCCTATCGGCAGTATTGTCGCCAATGATGTGCTCTTCCGGCGTCCCGAAATCCTCCGGCAGATGGCTCCGGTCATTGATGATAATACCGGGCTGCAATTCCCTCATATGCCGGTTCCGCTCCAGGGAATCCCATCCCTCCCAAGTCTCAATGGGCAGCGCAACATCATACCACAATATGTCTATCTTGCCGTAATTAGTTAGTAATTCGGTATTCAGGTCGCTGATATACCTGGTGAAACGCATTCGCGCCCCCGTGTCAAAGGCGCAGCGCCAGCCATCAGGGTGATGCCAGTCCATCATTGACGAGTAAAAGCCTATACCCAGGCCGAATTCCCTGCAAGCATCCACGAATTCCCGCACTATGTCCCGTCTAGGACCGTAATTTACCGAATTATACGGATTGGCCCGGGAGTCCCAAAGGCTGAAACCATCATGGTGGCGAGTAGTCATCACCATATACTTCATGCCCGCTTTTTGGGCCAGTGCAGCCCACTCTCTCGGCGCGCCCTGCTTTAGGAGGAATGTGCCGGCCAACTTTTCATACTCGTTTACCGGGATATTCTCAAGAGCCATTGCCCATTCATGGCGACCCATCATCGAATAAAGGCCAAAATGAATAAACATGCCGAAACGCGCTTCCCGCCACCATGCCATACGCTTATCACGGGTCCGGGCAATCTCCTGTTCATATTCACTTTTAGTTAACTTTTTTTTCATAAATTTTAACGATTCCTTTCGTTTAAAATCCAAACAAACCATTAAATCTATAGAAAACCATAATATGGCCTTTGCGCAACAGACCCCCTGTCCTTTGGCTTCATAAATAAAAGCGTTGCATTTTCTCTTTCCCTGTTAGTCATAGCACACCCTCTTTTTATTTACATATAGGTAACTAAATAGCAGCAGGTATTTTTATAACCTGTCATACCTTCCCCCATCAACTCAAGCTGTTTTTTCAACCAACCATCCGCTTTTACACTTCCTAGGGGGAGCTTAACCAGAGGGCTTTCCAGCAATGGCCTTCGGTTTGATTTATAATTCTTTATACCTAACGATACTTCAGGTTTTTCTGCAGCAAAAGCTTTTGTTGTTTCCGACATGAAAATTATCTCCTCCTGTTATTTAATTTTACCTAACTTTTGCTCCAAAGAATAGGATTTATGATCTTTTGCGGCATATTCGCATAATAATCAAAGATTTCACTATAAATCTCTTTACTTATCGCTTTAGAATCCTCTATGAGTGTAATATTTTCTCGAATCTGTTTTACTGTTTCACACCCTATTACCAGGCTTGTTATACCGTCAAGATTTTTAACAAATGACGTACATAACTGTGCTACACTCATCCCAGCCCTTTTTGCCAGTTCATGCAGCTTTACCAGATAGTCTTTTGCCGATCTCAAATTCACAGGCAAATCATTGGAATCCAGAAAGAATAGGCCTTGCAAATACACACTTCTAACAAAGACAATCATGTCCTTTTTCTTAAACTCACTCAGTATCCCGGAGTTTATCAGGCGATGGTCAAAAATGTTTAGAGGTATCTGCACTGCTTCAAATAAATCTTCCTCTAAAATCATATTAATATTATCCTCGGCATATAGAGAAATCCCTATTTTGTCAATTTTTCCACATGCCTTTAATTCTCTAAGGCATTCAATTACATATGCCCCTCCTTTTTCATAATCCGAAAAGTAATGCAGCATTAACACAGGTATCTTCGATAATTTCAATTTTCTCAGGGAATCTTCCACCTGCCTGAATATTGATTGCTTTATGGTTTGTTTCGACCTAAAATCGAAATCAAATATTTTTGTTATAATAACAGGATTCCCGAGTCTGTTGGAATTGCCGTTAAAGAACTTTCCCAGGATCTCCTCCGACAACTCATATCCTGATGACGTATCATAGCTGTTTATACCGCCTTCGGCAGCAGATTTGAGAATTTCCAAACTTTCGTGCTCACTTGGGCGTCCTGTATTATTAGCTATTCCATAATCACATCCCAGTTGAGCGGTACCCAATGTGAATTTGGATATTTTCAAGCCCTTCTTTTCTACGTATTCCATTTAGTCACACCACCTCACCATGCCGTCCATCCTCCATCAGCAAATACATTCAACCTCATCATATAACTTGATGCATCCAATCATTTATACTTGTAATTTTTAACAGCATCATAAATTGCAATGATATTTTCTACCGGAGTATCACCTTGCACTTGATGTGAAGGTGTGACTATAAAACCGCCATTCTGACCGAGAATGTCTATAATACGGGTTGTCTCCCCATATACCTCTTCGGCAGTAGCATGAGGCAATAACCCGACTTCATCAATGGCGCCGTGGAAAGATAGCCTTTTACCAAACGATGGAAAAAGTTCCTCCGGTTTCATTCCTGCTGCAGTAACCTGTATTGGCTCAAGTACATCCAATCCCACTTCTATAAGGTCATTGATTACCGGAACCAGCGAACCGCATGAATGATAAAATGTCTTTAATCCCATTTCTTTAAAAGTAGAGATGAGTTTTCCGGTAAACGGTTTGATTCTTTGGCGCCAAATATCAGGGCTTATTATCATGCCATTCTGTCCTCCGATATCACCGCCTGAACCAATTATATCTATTTTTCCCCTGGCAACATCGATTACCTTCAAAGCCCTTTCGCGGTAGTATTTTTCAACATGAGAGCAAATGGCTTCGACAATTTCAGGATTTTCACATAAATCCACCAAAAAATTCTCAAAACCTCTCATATACCATGGAGTTTCAAAAGCACCCCCCGCAAAAAACATAATCGCACGTTCATCTTTTTTGTTGATTTCCTCAATCTGTTTCGGTATAGCTGAGTAATCCCACCAGTCAAGGCTAGGCCAATTATGATTTTCAATATCTTCAACTGTTTCAGCATTAGCCAGTGGGTGATATACAATTTCATAATATGTATTATATTTATTAACTGCCTTTGCCATTTTGTTACCCCAAAAATCCGTTCCCTCACCACACAGAGTGCCTACCGAACGTTCTTCCGGTCCGATAAAAGGTAAATCAACCCAACGCATGTCAATATCCATCGCATCCAGGACATCGTTAACTGTCTCAACTCCAAAATGTAATTTCAAAGCGTCCCATACTTCAGCCGTACACCCTAAATCAGTTGCCGGCCTGTCTGCCTTCCTTCTCTCAAAAGCAGCAAGAACTCTATCTCTACTGGTCACAATTCACTCCTCCTATATTTGGATAAATAAGTTATTTGTAAAATATTACCTTGATTTATCTTCACTTATTCCACCCTCGTTTCACTGGTCATACTATAAAGCTCTCGGAAGGGACAAGAAGCTATTGCACGGATATTGAACATTTTTATATTTTATAACATGGATTCCCTGTTATTTTCTTTTAAATTCATTAAGCATTTTTATGTACCCGACCAGCCCCTCCTCCATCTCCTTACTAATCAATTCCCCCAATCCCTCAGTCGCTTGTCCGGGAAACCCCATCACACCGACCTCAATCTCTTTTCTTTGATAAGGTCTGCCGACAACAAACTTGTGTTCAATCACTTTTTCCTCGACTTCATACCAATCCGGGTCTATCCTCAGCATATTCGCCACTTCAGGCCGATCCAACTCAATTTCACTCCTGACCATCTCAGGCTTCCAATACATCATCAGCGACGTTTCGACCTGACCGGCGTGAAGATCACGCTCAGGCCCTTTATTGAATATCTCAAGCCACGTAGGAGACAGCTCCCAGCATCTTATTACAGAAAATATCAAATCGTCGCGGTGATTGTTTTTTTTCAATATCATTCTCATCGCATCAATTATAGCGGCCATATTCAATGTCCCACCGTGCCCTAGATAAGTACAGATATTTTTAAAACCCATCCTCATAAATTCGGAGCAGATATCCATCAGATAAAGGGACAAAACCTGCGGGCTGACATAGACGGTACCGAACAGTTCTCCTCCGGAATATGTATAGTTTATCGGCGGCGCAACTACCGCATTCATTCTGTCAGCCACCCTATGAGGGACTTCGACCGCATTGAACACATCACAACTCAACGGCAGATGATATCCGTGCTGCTCCGTGCAGCCCATAGGTATAATGACCGTTTTTGTTTTCAACAGGGCTTCTTTCATTTCCTTTACAGTCATGTTCGACATGATGTATGCCATAAAAAGTCATCCTTTCATCATTCATATCCTCCGCTATTTGCAGAGATCGCTTAAGAGCATCCAAATAACAAATTCCTATTTTTCAAGCGGCCATTTTCCGGCAATAATGTATTGTGCTTCTACCAGGCTGTCCAGCCTCCATCCACTACTATATTGGAACCGGTCATAAAGGACGATGCATCAGAAGCCAATAATATTATGGCGCCTACTATATCTTCAGGTATGCCGACCCTTTTAAGCATCGTTTTATTTCTCAGGTTATTCATGAAATCCTCCGGAGGAAGATTCTTCGGACTTGGGAAAGGCCCCGGCGTGATACTATTGACTCTGATGTTCTTTTGAGCAAGATGCGCCGCGCAGTACCTTGTTATCTGTAATACCGCCGCCTTGCCCGCACCGTAATTCACCGGATTGTTCTGTCCGCTGTTCCCGTAAATCCCGGGGTCGGGTGAAACCACTCCGTACATGGATGAAAAATTTATAATATTCCCGCCGCCGTTTTCTTCAAAGTACGGGACAACTTCTCTGGTGCACCTGAAGGTAACACCTGCCGTGCCATCCAGGCCTTTAGTCCAGTCCTCGTCAGACATTTTATCTACTGTGCCCGCCGGTCCGAACCCGGCTCCGAAGGCTGCGCAATTTATCAGTACGTCTATTTTTCCGTATAGTTCTTTTGTCTTCCTGAACATTTCCCTTACAGAAGCTGTGTCGGATACATCGCATACTACGTCGGCCGATTTTCCATGTGCTTTTCTGCCGCTTACCGTCTCCTCATGCTTCTTATGGGCTATATCGGCTATCACTACTGACGCGCCAAACTCAAGAATGCCTTCGGTAACAGCGCTACCCAGATACCCTGAACCCCCCGTTAAAACCACAACCTTGTTTTTCAGTGAAAATAAATCCTTCATTATTCTTTCCCCCTATAGATATTCTTCTTCATATCTCAAAGCTTTGAGCTCCGACCTGAATGCTTCCTGCTCCAAAGGTGTGAACCTCTTCATGGGATATGTACAATAACCCGCATCGAACCCTATCATCTCCAGCATATCCTTTACCCCATTAATAACACCGTATTTCACCAGCACTTGAATCACCCTGTTTGCCTTATACTGGTTTTCACGGGCTTCTGTCAGTTTCCCGCACATAAAGCTTTCATATATTTAAACAAACACCTTCGGCATGGGATTGTATGTTGCTCCTATCCCGCCGTCTGCGCCCATCACAAGACCGCACAACAGGGTTTCGTCCGGTCCGTTGATGACATTGATGTTACCTTCGTTCAGCTCTTTTATCCTTCTCATTTCATAGTAATCGTAGCTGGTCCATTTCAAACCGATCATATTCCTGATATTCATCAGCTTTTCTACCATCTCCGTATTGATAACAACACCTGATAAAGGCGAAGCATACATCAGGAGCGGCACGTCCGATGAATCGGACAGAGCCTGGTAATACTGGATTATCTCCTTTTCATCGTAGCCATAGAAAAAAGGCGGTACCGAAGAAATCGCAGCAACCCCCGTGTCTGAGGCATGTCTGGCCAACTGTTCCGCAGTCCTCAAATCAATTGCCCCTACATGATCTATTACATAGCCCCTTCCCTTGACTTCATCGACGGCAATTTCTACCATAGCCATTCTTGCTTCCGGTTTCATTACCG
>VEPD01000277.1 GCA_012027035.1 Ruminiclostridium sp.
ACAATGATTGCAGCTTATTATTTTTTATCCTGGTTTTTTTGTTATTGTTTTATGATAACAGCAGTCTTGCCATACTTTCAACCGGCAAACGCGGAGTAAATACCTGTAGTGGAGACAACACCCTGCTGTTCTTCATACTTGTATTTCTTGAGCTGTTTTATTAGCGAAATGGGACACGCCGGAAAGGCAGAGGCCGGATAACAGAAACTGGATAAAGGCTGCTTCCGGTTTCTGTGGTTAATTTCGCCTGTCCTTTTATTTTTTTATCTCAAACTATGTCACAATACAATTCAATCAAACATAGAATATAAGGACATAAACCAAGTCGGGAGGTATCCCCATGAATTTTCCGGGAAATATCCTTGGTGTGATTTCCCGTTTTTTTGACGGAGAGACGGATGAAATCCTTGTATATGTACTTGTTTTTTTATTCTTTTTTCTTACAGGAACCCGGGATGAAAAGAATTCCGACAGTGAAATAATATCAGGCGGCGGAATCCCGGTCATCTTGATAATCATCTTCCTGCTCTTTTTCGTGAACAACGGCAGCAATAAAAATATTCTTACATAAATGGAAAGTTGAGTAGGGATATGAGGTAAATAAAATTTTCAACAATAAAAATTTATAACATGAAGGGACGGGTCATATGTCAAATGCATTTTACAAAAAACTTGCGGACATTATCGGGAAAATGGATGAAAAGGTTCTTCAGGCAAAGATAAATTCTGCATTGGATATGCTGAAGAATGGAAATAATGAGGAACTGGCAAAGAAAATCGGAAAGATGGATAAAAACGAACTGCTTTCAAAAATGAATGAACTGGATGATGAAAAGCTCAAGGAAATGAACATCAGCAAAAATGACATAAAGCAAAAGGTCAGCGACGCTGATCTGAACAACCTGAAAAAACTCATCGGCGAGCACGGAGAGGAAATAATAAGTAAACTAAAAGACATTATTAAATTAATCATGAATATATTTATAATAGAACAATTATGATTTTTGCAGCTGATTTACAATTATATAGGTGCAAAATCTTATTGTTCTGAATTTTTTTGCAATAATTTTCCGATTCTTTGATGCTGGAGGAATTTTCGATGAGTGACGATATTAATAAAAAAAATCAACAGATAGCTGAATTGCTTGGGCAGGAAAACATGCCGGACAATGTAAAAAACCTGCTGTCGGTACTTGCAGGCTCACTTGAAAAAAAGGAAGCTGATCCTGCAACTGCCGAGGCGGAAGATGAGCGGGTACTGGAAGAAAAGCCGGTTAGTACTGAAGCCGGCAATGATTCAGATATGCTGAGCAGAGTAAAAAAGCTGGCAGGCAGCATGAGCGCAGGAAATGATCCAAGAATTAATCTGCTGCATGCCATAAAACCCTTTATGAACAGCAAGCGGCAGAAAAAAATAGGCAATTGTATTCAGTTATTGCAGATGTCCAGCCTTGCCAGGCTTTTGGACAATCAAGACAAAAAGGGGGTATAGAGAATGCCGTACAGAAGACCGCCTCAAAATACAAAAAGATATCTTCCTCCGCTGCTACCCTTTAACTTTACTTCAGGAAAGCCTCCAGCTTCACCTTATCAAAATCAGGGTTACCATAAGGATTTTCTTGACATCCCCTTGCCAAATGAGCAGGAGTATGCTTCCAATCCTGATATAAAAAGAATATTGCCAGGATTGTCATCTGCCGTAAACTTTGTGAAGGAGCATATCCACATTGAAGAACTGATATTGATCGGTCTTATAATCCTGTTGCTTGATGAGTCCACAGAAAATAATCTGCTTCTCATTCTGCTTTTTTACATATTGATATTCTGACAAAAATACATATTTCTCTTATATAAACCCGTTGAAATAAGCTATTTGTGGCATTGCGTCAGCAAACGCCAGGAGTTTGGGGCGCTTGATGCACACTAAGGGCTTATTCATTCATCTTAATAAATTATTATTTCAGCATATATTGCGGGAATAATTTTGACATAAATACAAAAAATAGTTTCAAATAATACTTGGAGTAAAAACTAAAATAATCATTGCAGCATATATAAAAAGGAGTATTGCTTTGTACAAAAGATATACCGCACTTATTCTAACAACGGCTTTACTGGTTTCCATGATGCTATTCGTATCATTCCGGGCAGATATCCGGGACTTGCTGGGATATAGCAGGGCAGTACTGTCAAATTACGGCAGTACGGGCCAGGAAGTTATTGATATTCAGGCCAAGCTGTATAACTGGGGCTATTATAACGGTATAGTCGATGGAATATACGGTTATCTAACCTTTACAGCCGTCAAAGGGTTTCAGGCAAAAAACGGACTTACCGTGGATGGAATTACAGGTCCGGAAACACTTGCAGCGCTCGGCCTTCCCACAGGGGTAACTCCTGTAGGCGGCGGCGCCAGTTCGGCCAACAGCAATATAAACCTGCTGGCACGGCTGGTACATGGCGAGGCCAGAGGCGAGCCCTATGAGGGAAAGGTAGCGGTTGCTGCAGTCGTATTGAATAGAACTGCGGATTCACGTTTCCCGAAAACTATTGCCGGAGTCATCTATCAACCCGGAGCATTTGATGCTGTCACCGATGGCCAGATCAACCTTAATCCCGATCAGAGCGCATATAATGCGGCAAGAGACGCCTTAAACGGCTGGGATCCCTCATACGGCAGCATCTATTATTATAATCCGGCTACGGCAACAAGCTCCTGGATATGGTCAAGACCTATCATTATTACCATTGGAAAACACAATTTCGCCAAATGAATAAAAAATATAAACAACCATCACCGTTGCAAGGGCGGTCGTAAATATCCAGCCAAAGAACAGTTTCAGCGCTGTTGATGCGGTAATAAGAACAATATATAGTATTAATGCAAAAGCTATATCAAATATGACAAACCTTAAGACAATTTGCCAGAAATGTCTGTCAACAAGACCTTTTGCGTATATGAAAGGCTTTTCGATATTTTTGATAGCCGCCGGATACCAATAAAGCAAATATATCCTTGAAAACATAAAGCCGAAAAACAATACTCCTGCAGTCAGTATGTCTATAAATATCGCAGCCGGCATAAATTCAGGCCTGGTAGAAGCTGCAACCCGGGTGATAATGATTGCAGGCACCGTAGCGATAATCATTATACCTGTGATAAGACCTGCGAGGAAAGCAGCTTTGAGTGAAATAATGAAGATTGTGAGAAAATATTTTTTTATACCGGCTATAAAATCATTTTTAGTTTTTTCAGTTTCCTCCAAGGTATTCCTTATAATATGGAAATAACCCGAAAATATCACACCCACAAGCAGAGACACAAGTATCACCGCGCCTGCCAAAAAAATCGCAATGCCGGGAATGATGGCCGGATCCATTATCAGCTGCAGTGCAGATATCACGCCATCAAAAAAAGATCCCCCTGTCACACTCGAAATGCCTGAGATGACCGGCAGTACCGGATTATAACTGTTTATGGCAATAAATATCAATACCAGAACTGCAGGTAAAATAACGATTAATGGCCTTTTTTTAGCAGCTTGTATGGTAATTTTCAATATATTCATGGCTCATGTCCCTTTCATGCTTAAACTTATTCTTTTCCTTTTCCCATCCACATCCAGCACCCTGACTTTTACAATATCGCCCACTGCTACTACTTCCATAGGGTTTTTGACATACCTGCCGCAAAGCTCGGAAATGTGAACCAACCCGTCCTGATGTACACCTACATCGACAAAAGCGCCGAAATCGGCAACATTCCTTACTGTTCCGGTAATTATCATACCCGGTTTCAAATCCTCGATACTCAATACATCTGAGAGCAAAATGGGCCTGGGCAGCTCATCCCTGGGATCACGGCCGGGCTTGAGCAATTCATTAATGATATCTCTGAGCGTGGGTATCCCCACTCCTACGCAGATGGCGACTTCCGCTATGCCTTTAGATTCTACCTGCTTCATCAGATTTGCAAGTTTCTTGTTCTTTACATCCTCTAGCGAATATCCAAGGAGCTTAAGCAGCTTCTCAGCCGCATCATAGGATTCGGGATGCACTGAAGTATTATCCAATAT
>VEPD01000178.1 GCA_012027035.1 Ruminiclostridium sp.
ATTGCTTGCCTTTCTTACATATTATAATATTCGTTCCGGATCCAGAAGGCGGAATGAAATTACAAAGTATATAGAGAATCTTACCTTTAACATAGATACTGCAACAAAAGACACCCTGTTAAATTTTCCCATGCCTCTGGTAGTTGCCGATCTGGATGGCGTCATTATCTGGTATAATTCATCCTTTAGGAAGATATTTGACGGAGAAGAGCTTCTGGAAAAAGCAATAAGTGATATCGTGGGGGAGCTAAACCCTGAAACTCTTATTGGAGAGAATGTAAACATTTCCAGACAGGTTTTGCTGAACGGTATGCATTACAAGGTGTTATGCAATTTTGCCAAAATTGAGAAAAAGGTTGAAAGCAGTAGTTATATATTGATATTGTACTTTATTGACAATTCCGAATTGATGGAGACCAGGAAGAAATACCAGGATGAGAAAACAGTTACCGGACTGGTGGTCATAGATAATTATGATGAACTGATGCAGAGCATGGAGGATACTTCACGTCCTCAAATGCTGGCAGAGATTGAAAAAAAGGTCATCCAATGGATGGGCTTCACATATGGAATAATTAAAAAATTCGAAAGGGACAAGTACCTTTTCATTTTCGAGTATAAATATCTTAAAGAATTGGAAGAGAAGAAGTTTGAAGTATTGGATACCGTTAAGGAAATAAATGTAGGAAACAAGATTCCCGTAACATTGAGCCTCGGCTTCGGCTTAAACGGCAAAACCATTGTAGAGAATTTCTACTCTGCAGGGGCTGCTATCGATATAGCGCTTGGCCGTGGCGGTGACCAGGCGGTTATTAAAAATGGCGATAATTTCAGTTTTTTTGGTGGACGGACCAGAGAACTGGAAAAAAGGACCAAGGTCAAGGCAAGAGTCATAGCGTACGCGTTAAGGGAACTCATAGACCAATCGGCTTCAGTATTTATAATGGGGCATGAAAACGCTGATGTCGATTCCCTGGGTGCGTCACTTGGCCTTTACAGAGTTGTAAAAAGAAGAGAAAAGGATGCGTACATAGTCCTTGAGCACTCAAATCCGACCATTGACAACCTGATAGCAAAGATACATAAGGATCCCGAGTATGAAGGTATGATCACAGGAAGGAATGCAGCGCTTGACAAAATAGGGAAGAAAAGCCTGCTGATTATAGTGGACACTCACAGACCAAGCTTCACCGAAGTCCCTGAGCTCATCACAAAAGCAGGACAGGTGGTAGTTATAGACCATCACAGGAAAGGCGCCGATTTCATACAGGATACTGTTTTGACATACCAGGAGATATATGCTTCATCCGCCTGCGAGCTTGTAACGGAAATCCTTCAATACATAGATGACAAGTTTAAACTGAAACCACTTGAAGCAGAAGCGTTGTTTGCCGGTATAGTGGTTGATACAAAAAATTTTACCTTCAAAACCGGAGTAAGGACCTTCGAAGCAGCGTCTTTTCTAAGACGTCAAGGCGTTGATACCGTAGCTGTCAAGCAGCTTTTCCAAAATGACCTTGCAACATATTCCAGTATTTCAAATGTTGTGAAGGAAGCTGAGATCATCGGGAATGAAATAGCGATATCCGTTTGTCAGCAAAATATAAAGAATGCCCAGTTGGTTACAGCTAAAGCAGCAGATGAGCTTCTGAATCTTTCGGGAATAAGCGCCGCGTTTGTTTTGTGTTATGTCGGTAATGAAATATGGATCAGCGGGAGATCGCTGGGAGATATCAATGTGCAGATGATATTGGAAAAACTGGGCGGCGGAGGGCATCTGACCGTGGCTGGAGCGCAGCTTACAGGAATTTCTCTGGAAGACGCCAGAGAGAAACTAAAATATGCTATAATGGAATATGTGAATTCAGTTGAGAGATGAGAGTGTATCAACTATCAACTGATATGGGAGGTACATATGAAAGTTATATTGAAACAGGATGTCAAAGGTCTGGGTAGAAAGGAAGACATGGTCAATGTAAGCGACGGCTATGCCAGAAATTTTCTATTCCCAAGGAATATAGCTGTGGAAGCCAGCGCAACCAATATAAATGTGATGAATACCAAAAAAGACGCAGAGAAATCCAAAAAGGACAGAGAACTGGCACATGCCAGAGTATTGGCTGCCAAAGTCAGGGACGCCGTTGTTGTTATAAAGGCGAAAGCAGGTGAAAACGGCAAGCTTTTCGGATCAATTACAAGCAAGGATATAGCGGATAAACTGAAATCAGACTACAAGCTTGATATAGACAGAAAGAAGATCGTAATGCATGATGCGTTGAAAACACTTGGGACAACAGAACTTGATGTGAAGCTTTATCCTGAGGTCAGCACCAAACTGACCGTAAAGATCGAGCATGAATAGGCCGGAGGGACTGGAACAGTGGATATTAGTGCTATAGGAAGAATTCCACCCCACAATCTTGAGGCGGAGCAGGCAGCCCTTGGATGTATGCTTCTGGACTCGGATGTTATTCCGATAGTTACGGAATTGCTTAAGAGCGAAGATTTTTACAGGGATGACCATAAAGAGATTTATGAGGCTATTATCGATCTGTCCGAAAGAGCTCAGCCCATCGACATTATTACGGTTTCAGAGCAGCTTAAATTGCGCGGGACCCTTGAAAATGTCGGCGGCCTGGATTATCTTGCAAATATAACGTCGGCTGTTCCTACTACTGCCAATGCCAGACACTATACAAAGATTGTCGAGGAGAAGGCCTTGCTTAGAAGGCTGATCAAAGCTTCCTCTGAAATCACCAATATGGGGTACGAAGCTTCTGAAGAAGCAGTATATGTACTTGACAGAGCGGAAAAAAGTATTTTCGATATAATGCAGAAAAGGAGCACCCAGGGTTTCTCGCATATAAAAGATGTTCTTCTTGAAACCTTCAACAGACTGGAGGAGTTATATAACAGCAAGAGCTTTATTACAGGTATCCCAACCGGCTTTACCGATCTGGATTATAAAACTGCCGGTTTGCAGAATTCCGACCTTGTCCTGATAGCGGCGCGTCCTGGTATGGGCAAAACGGCAATAGCCCTGAACATAGCCCAATATGCCGCGATCCATAGAAAGGTTCCCGTTGCGATATTCAACCTTGAAATGTCCAAAGACCAGTTGGTCAACAGGATGCTTTGCAGCGAAGTCATGGTAGACGGCCACAAAATGAGGACCGGAAAGCTGGAAGACGATGACTGGCAGAAGATTGCCCGGGCGCTGGGACCTATGTCGGAAGCGCCTGTTTATATTGATGATACTCCAGGTATCTCTGTAATGGATATCAGGGCTAAATGCAGGAGGCTGAAGCTTGAAAAAAATCTTGGACTGGTAATCATCGACTACCTGCAGCTCATGCAGGGAAGAGGGAAGACGGAAAACAGGCAGCAGGAAGTATCGGAGATTTCCAGGTCATTAAAAATACTGGCGAAGGAAATCAATGTTCCGGTTGTAACCATGTCGCAGTTGAGCCGCGGGCCTGAATCAAGAACGGATCACAGGCCGATGCTGAGTGACTTGAGAGAATCCGGAGCTATCGAGCAGGATGCCGATATAGTTATGTTTTTGTACAGGGATGATTACTATAATCCCGATACGGAAAAGAAAAACATAGCGGAAGTCATAATTGCCAAGCACAGGAACGGTTCTACCGGCACCATAGAACTCAGATGGTTCGGCGAATATACCAAATTTGCAAATTTGAACAACGTCAAAAGTCCTCCACCTCCATAGGTGTCGGGTTTCAGATTGAAAAGGCTGTCAGTGGTGAGAAACAATCTCCCACTGACGTTGTTCAAACACCACGCGAAGGCGGGGTGCGCAGGCGCAGCCTGCGTGAGCCGAAGCCGGATTCATTCCGGCGCAGGCGTTATATTAAATTAAAGAAGGATGAGTTGGCAGGTAGTGCAAGAAATGCTGGATAAGGTTGTTGAAACCATTAAGCGTTACAAGCTTATTGAAAATGGAGATAAGATAGTGGCAGGCGTATCAGGTGGACCTGATTCAGTCTGTCTTTTGCATGTATTGAATATATTGTCCGGAAAAATGGATATCAAGGTTTTAGCCATCCATATAAATCACAAGCTGCGAGGCTTTGAATCTGACGCGGATGAAGCCTTTACACAGGAAATTTGCAGAAAAATGGGAATAAATTTGCGAAGCCTTGCATTTGATATAAGTGAGCTGTCCGGAAAAGAAGGAATCTCCCTGGAGGAAGCGGGAAGGGAAACAAGATACAGGGAGTTTCAACGTTTTGCAGATGAAACGGGCGCTGCGAAAATAGCCGTTGCCCATAATAAAAATGACCAGGCTGAGACAATTCTGATGAACCTTTTTCGGGGGACCGGACTCCAGGGACTGACGGGAATGGATTACATGTACGGAAGGATAATCAGGCCTCTTCTTTCCATTAGCAGGCACGAGATAGAGACATACTGCAAAGATAATTCTCTGGGCTTCAGGGTAGACAGCTCCAATCTTAAAGGGGATTTCACCCGCAACAGGATCAGGCTTGATCTGATACCTGAAATTAACAAAAACTTTAACACCGATTTGACTGAAGCCATGCACAGAATGGCCCTGCTTCTAAAAAATGACAACAATTATTTGGAGGCAGACGCCCAAAAAGCTTTTAATACTTGCCTTGACAAGTTTGCCAACGGATGCGTAAGGCTGAAGCTGAAGGAACTAAAGCTGCTTCATCCTGCTTTGGCGGGCAGAGTATTCAGAATTGCGGTCAGTTGTATAAAAGGTGATCTGAAAGGTATCGAAAGTAAGCATATTGAAGATATTACGGAACTGGTGGATAAAAACAGGACAGGTTCATCGATACAATTGCCTAAAGGAATCCGGGCAGGAATTTCGTATTCTGTATTGAAAATTTACATCGAGAAAGCAGTGGCTAAGAGCGATTTCGACTATGAATTGGCTGTACCGGGGTTTGCATATTTTGATGAGGTTATGGCGTCGGTAGAAACGTCAATTGATAGCTTATGCCCCAATATTGATAAATATGAAAGAATAGGTTATAATTCTCTGGAACAGTTTTTTGATTATGACAGGATTAAGGAGGGAATAAATATCAGGAACCGGCGGGTTGGCGATATTTTTACGCCTTACCGGTCC
>VEPD01000467.1 GCA_012027035.1 Ruminiclostridium sp.
AGGCATGCAAAAACAATTCCTTCATACGGTCACGAGAGAAGAGGCGCTCCGGTGTTTTCCGATGTGATTATTGACGATAAGAACGTTTTATTAAGCTCTTTTATATACGAGCCGGATGTAGTAGTAGTTTTTGACCCGTTTATAGAGAATAAGGAAGTAAATATAAAAAAAGGGATACATCCCGATACTATTCTGGTTATAAATTCTGCCCTGGCTTATGTAGTAAATAACACTTGTTTTAAAAGCGTTTATTTTGTCAATGCTACGCAAATCTCCTTGGAGCGGGCAGGAAATGGCATCCCAAACGCACCTATGCTGGGCGCTCTGGCAAAGGCTGGTATTGTGCGATTGGATTCCGTATGCAAATGTGTTGGCGATTTTTTTAAAAAGACAGAGAGTAACATTATAGCACAAGTAGTTGAGGAAGCGTATGAAAAGACCAAAAAGCTCTGAGTATCTGCTTGGACCGGCAGCAACTGAATTCAGCAATACCCCGACCGGTAAATGGAAAAGCATGAGACCTGTTGTTAAACAGTCCGGATGCAAGCGGTGCAAACAATGTATTATATTTTGTCCATGCAATGTCATTAGTGAAAATCCCGGCGTTGATGAGAAGATAAAGATTCAATATGAGTTCTGCAAGGGCTGCGGGATTTGTGCAAATGTATGTATCAACAAGTGTATATCAATGGAGAAGGAGGATAAGCAGAATGAAACATAGAAAAATGATGTTGGACGGCAACGGAGCTGCCGCTGAGGCAATGAAACTGGCAAAAGTCTCAGTTATAGCCGCTTATCCGATTACTCCCCAAAGCCCAATTGTGGAAAAACTTGCCGAAATGGTTCAGAAAAATGAAATAAAGGGCAAGTATATCTGTGTAGAGTCTGAGCATACGGCATTATCATATGTCATAGGGGCTCAGCTAACTGGTGTAAGAGCAGGGACGGCCACTTCTTCAGTAGGACTTGCTCTGATGCATGAGGTGTTGGGCGTTGCTTCCGGGTGCAGGATTCCTGTTTTAATGCCGGTAGTAAACCGGGCGCTGGTGTCGCCCTGGAGTTTATGGTGCGATCATCAGGACACTATGGCGGAAAGAGACTCGGGGTGGCTCCAGTTTTATGCGGAAGATGTGCAGGAGGTTTTGGATCTGATATTAATGGGTTATAAAATTGCGGAGCATGAAAGAATTCTATTGCCTGTAATGGTATGCATGGACGGCTTTTTTGTTTCCCACTCCTTACAACCCGTATGGATCCCGGGGCAAGATGCGGTTGATTCCTTCCTGCCTGAGTATACGGCGAAAAATCTGCATCTTGATGTTAAAAATCCAATGTTCATTAATAATTTGACTCCTCCGGAGGAGTTTACCGAAATGCGTTATCAACAGGAAATAGCTTTTAAAAATGCGCTGGTCGAAATTCCTGAAATTCAACGCAAATTTAAAGATCTTTCCGGGAGGGATTATTTTCTGGTTAATACCTACCGGTGTGAAGACGCTCAGGCAGCCATCGTATGTATGGGATCCATGTGCGGGACAGTGAGGCATGTGGTTGAAAAGCTGAGGGATAGAGGACTAAAGGTCGGTGCGGTAAAAATCACTTCCTTCAGACCCTTCCCCGGTGGTGAGCTGAGGGGAGTATTATCGCCGGTTCCCAGGATCGGAGTTATCGACCGGAGCGCAGGGCTGGGGGCGGAAGAAGGGCCGTTGTGCCTTGAAACAAGGGCGGCAATGGAAGGCAAAAGCTGCGGTATTGTAAACTTTATAGCCGGTCTGGGTGGAAGAGATGTAACTGAAAAGACTATTGAAAAAATATTTTATAGGCTGCTGGACGATAAAGTCGAATGTAAGAAAAACTGGATTGATACGGGTCCGGATGCTCTGGAAATCCGCAAGCTGCAGTGCCGATATGACCTTGATAAAGTGTGACTGCACTATGCCTATGTGCAGTATATGACTGCATTGTGCCCGTAACAGTGTCATTCAACTATGTGCCTTGAAAGGGGAGAAAAAACATGGAAAAGGCAACATCTCTGGTAGCGCATGGCGTAAGCACTTGCGCGGGCTGCGGTCTGGAAATAGCAATCCGTAAAGTGCTGGAGGCGCTTGGAGAAAACACAATAATTGTTATTCCGCCCGGTTGTGCCGCGTTATTTTCCGGCTATGGGAATTGTACCGCTTTGAAAATTCCCGGATTTCAAGGGAATCTGGAAAATACGGCCGCTTATGCAGCCGGTATACGTGCCGGTCTTGAAGCACAGGGAAAGGACGACATAACAGTTTTGGGATTCGCCGGTGACGGAGCTACGGTAGATATAGGATTGCAGGCGCTTTCGGGAATGTTTGAACGGGGAGAGCGTGTTTTGTATGTATGCTATGACAATGAAGCTTACATGAACACGGGAGTACAGCGGAGCGGTTCAAGCCCTGTCCGGGCGTATACGACCACTACTCCAGGCGGGAAATCGTCCCCCAAAAAAAATATGCTTGCAATAGCCGAAGCGCATAATATTCCATACATAGCTTCAGCTTCAATAGGATATATCGGTGATTTGCAAAGAAAAGTCAAAACAGCTAAAAACATAAAAGGTCCGTCTTACATTCATATACATACTCCCTGTCCCACCGGCTGGGGATTTGAGGCGAACCTTACCGTCGAAATTGCAAAGAAGGCGGTAGAAACTGGGTTATGGGTACTGTACGAGGTGATTGACGGGCAAAGAATCATAAGTAAAAATATTACCGATTATCTGCCTGTTGAAGAATATATGAAAATGCAAAAACGGTTTAGCTCTTTTAAA
>VEPD01000073.1 GCA_012027035.1 Ruminiclostridium sp.
ACATACGTATACCGGAGAGGTATCCAGGATATGTCTTATAGTTTCAGCGCTGCCGTAGGCTTGCTGAATTCAGTCATAAATTTTACATTATTGGTAATCGCAAATACGATAAGCCGTAAAGTAAGCGAAAATAAATTATGGTAAGGGGTTATTACTCACATGATGAAAAGATTGACAGCCGGAAGGGTTTTTGATATTGCAAATACAATTGTGATGTTAGCTTGCATTATATTTGCAGTTTATCCGCTATTATATGTGATATTAGGTTCAATAAGTGAATCCACCTTGTTGATTAAAAACCGCGGGATAACATTAAAACCGCTGGGATTTAGTCTGGATGCATATAAACTTGTATTTAATAACGACAGGGTTATAACAGGCTATAAAAATACACTGATATACATGACAGTCGGTACAGCAATTAATGTTACGCTTACCGCATTTGGCGCATATGCACTTTCACGCAGGAATGTCCTTTTTAAGAACGCTATTATGATGCTTATTGTTTTTACAATGTTTTTTGACGGTGGTTTGGTTCCACTCTACCTGGTTATTAAAAACCTGCACTTGTATAATTCAATGTGGGCTATAATACTCCCAAGCGCAATGAGTGTGTGGTATCTGATCATAATGAGGACAGGATTTCAATCAGTGCCGGAAAGCATGGAAGAATCTGCAAGAATCGACGGCGCAAACGACTTTACAATATTGTTCAGGATAATAATACCTCTTGCAATGCCGGTTATTGCCGTAATTATACTTTTTTACGGAGTATATCAGTGGAACAGCTACTTCTATGCGATGGTATTTTTGCTCGATCTCAAATTATATCCTCTGCAGCTTGTCCTGAGGGATTTATTGATAACACAGAATGCAGATAAAATGATGATTGGTATTGTAGATGAAAAAAAGCTGGGCATTTCCATTTCCATAAGATATGCGGCTATAGTAGTGGCAACTGTTCCGGTATTGCTTGTATATCCTTTTCTTCAGAAATATTTTGTCAAAGGTATTATGATTGGAGCAATAAAATCATAAACGCAGCAACCCGCAAGAATTCAGAACCCAGAATTCAGGATTCAGTAGAAAACCAAGCTCAAAGCGCTATAATTACTAGCCTTCAGCATAAAAGTTTGCAGAAAAAACAAACTTATTTGGAGGAATTACATAATATGAAATTTTGTATATTGAAGGAAATCATTACACCGGATATAGCGGTATTTATGGCTGGCTTCACTTCCAGAACACACAAAAGCGAAGGGGTGCATGACGACCCCTATGTAAAAGTTATTTTACTTCAGGCAAACAAACCGGTTCTGTTAATTGCCCTTGACCTTTTAGGAGGTGACAGGAGCTTCACTGATGGTATTAAAGCTTCAATATATGAAAAATTCGGGCTGAAAAAAGATGATGTTTTTATCAATTTTTCCCATACGCATCACACGGTCGGCGTTACGGGCGAAGACGCCGGAAAAAGGCTGGCGCCTTACAGTATCACACAGGAATCATATACCGACAGAATTGTATTTGATAATCTGGATTATTCGGAGGATGTCCGCTACTATAATTTTTTAAGGGAAAAGATAATCAAGCTGACGGGTCAATGCTTTGAAAACCTTGAAGAAGGTAAAATGCTGCTGGGTAAGGGTACCTCAAGGCTGGGCGTGAGCAGGAGATTGAGGACGCCGCAGGGTATTAAATGGGCGCCGGATTATGCTGCGGAAATAGATAATGACCTTTTTGTTATAAAACTGCTTGATAAAAATGAGAATGTCAAAGGAATATTATTCAGCTACGGTTGCCACCCTACTGCAATGAGCGGGGATAACTACCTTCTTACAGCGGAATTCCCCGGTTCCGCGTGCAGGTACCTCGAAAATGCCTTTGAAGGCTCAAGCGCGGTTTTTCTCCAGGCCTGCGGAGGCGATGTCAAGCCTTTGAAGTGTGCCGAGGGAGACAGGTTTAAAAGCTGCGGCTTTCAAGAAATGGAGGAGACAGGCGCCGATCTGGCGAAGGATGTAATCAAGGTAATGACCGGTTCCGCCTTAAAAGAAATAGTACCTAGTTTTCGCACCTGTCTTATTGATGCAAGATTGTATACGGAAGTTTTAACCGCCCAGGAATTCGAAGAGGTTCTAAGAGGTCCGGGCGGAGACGAATTAAAACAAAGAATAAATGATATCATGGAATCCATCAGGAACGCTTCAATAAAACAGTATATACCCTTTTACATAGCAATATTGTGTCTTGATGATAAAACGAAAATTATCGGTCTTGAAGGCGAAATTGTAAGCGGGTTAGGTAAAAAAATAAAAAACCTGTTTAAAAGTGATGATATTCTGGTGCTCGGCTATACAAACGGAACAGGCTATTATGTTCCCAGCCGTGAAATATTGGAAGAAGGCGGATACGAGGGAAACTTCCCTCTTTATTTAGGTCTGAGCGGGCCATTCATACCGGAAATAGAAAATATAATATTCGGGCGGATTCTTACTTCCGGCTGTGCCGGCATATAAGAATCAGAGGAATTATTATGAGTAAGATATTAGGCATTTTAGGCGGAATGGGACCACTTGCTACAGTGAACTTTTTTGAAAAGATTATTTTACTGACTGAAGCGAAAAGCGATCAGGACAATATTCATATATTGATTGACAATAATACCTCCATACCGGATAGGTCGGGATATTTGATCAACGGCGGGGACAATCCCGGAAAGTATCTGGTGGAATCAGCCTGCAGGCTGGAAGCAATGGGCGCCGACTTTCTTGCCATGCCATGTAATACGGCACATTATTTTTACGAAGACATAGTAAAAAACATCAATATCCCATTCCTTAATATGGTAGAGGAAACGGCAAAGCACATCGTTAAAGAATATCCCGGAGCATCCAGGGCAGGACTTTTGGCAACGGATGGCACATGTAAAGCTGGCATATACGATAAGGTGTTTGTCAAATACGGGATAGAGATAATAAAACCGGCTTCCGACATGCAAAAGTATGTGTCGGGTTTAATCTACGATATAAAGAATGGATTTACAGGAATAAATTTGGAAGGTTATTATACAGTTTTAGAGAAAATATCTGATAAAGCAGACGTCGTTATACTTGGCTGTACGGAGCTTCCATTAGCCCATGAAAGGTTCAAAATAAAAGGAGATTGCATTGATACCGTAAAAATACTCGCTGTCAGTGCAATACGTTTTGCAGGGAAAAAGGTAAAGGATATTGATATTGCTTAAGTTCATCTGATGGCAGCCGGCAAATTGTTTAGAATTAATATCAAATCGATTTGATGGGTGGGGATTACCATAAAAGCTCAAAAGAGAATAAGAGATTATGGGATTGTTATTGGAAAAATCAATACGGGAAAGAAAAATGCGATTACGGATGTTAATGGGGTAAAAGTAGGACATATTACTCTGGACAATGGTGGGATCAAAACCGGTGTTACAGTGATTTTGCCGCATGGAGGGAATATATTCAGGGATAAGGTTATGGCTGCCTGCCATATAATCAACGGGTTTGGCAAATCGGTCGGATTGATACAGATAGATGAGCTTGGAACTATCGAGACGCCTATTGTGTTGACTAATACTTTTAGTATCGGGGTGGCTGCAGATGCATTAATCGAATATATGATTAATGAAAATGATGATATAGGGCTTACAACCAGTTCTGTAAATCCGGTTGTTTGCGAATGCAACGACAGCTATCTCAATGATATGAGAGGCCGCCATGTGAAAAAGGAAAATATATTTGATGCTATAAAAAACGCGGATGCTGAATTCGAAGAGGGGTCGGTGGGAGCCGGAACAGGTATGACCTGCTATCAGCTCAAAGGCGGTATCGGTTCCGCTTCGAGGAGAGTTGCGTTCGAAAACAGAAGCTATACGGTAGGAGCGCTGGTATTGACCAACTTTGGAGTGAAAGACGATTTGATGGTTGATGGGATAAAGGCAGGGGAAATAATCAGCAATTTATGCCCGGTTGAGAGTATCCGAAGGGATAACGGGTCAGTTATAATCGTATTGGCTACCGATATACCGATGACTGAGAGACAGCTGAAGAGAATATCAAAGCGGGCGGCTGCAGGAATTTGCAGGACGGGATCATATATTGGAAACGGTAGTGGAGAAATAGTTATTGCCTTTACTACGGCGCATAAAATAAAGCATTACGGGAAAGAGCCTGTCGTTGCCGTCAAAATGTTGAATGAGACTTTGTTGGACGATGTATTCAGAGCGGTTGTGGAATCTACAGAGGAAGCGGTTCTGAATTCTCTTATTTGTGCTGAAACAACTAAAGGGAGAGACGGAAACATAAGTTATTCGTTGAAAGAGTATATCCGCGAAATATTGAAGTAGTTATAACCATCCTTATAAAGGCAGTGATAGTGTTGGGAGAGCTTGATATCATTATAAAAAATACCAGAGTAGTTGATGGTGCGGGAAATCCGTGGTATAGGGCAGATGTTGGCGTTTCAAACGGGAAGATAGAGTTTATTGGAAATATAGGAAATGCTATGGCGCCTGAAATAATCGAAGCGGAAGGGTCTGTGCTATGCCCTGGTTTCATAGACGCGCACAGCCATTCGGATACAAGCGTATTTCATGACGCTTCATCATATAATAAGCTGGAACAGGGCATAACTACAGAGATTGTCGGTCATTGCGGGCTTTCCTTTGCCCCTGTGTCTGAAAAATATTCCAAACATCTGGAGAAGTCTTTATCATTCTTAACAAGAGCGTTGAATGTTCCGGAAAAATGGGCTGAGTTTACTACATTTGACAGGTTTCTGCATGAAGTTGAAAAATTAAGACTTGGCACGAATATGGCTTTTTTTGCAGGCCAAGGTACAATAAGAACAGCGGTTATGGGTTTTGAAAACCGGATAGCAACTAAAGAAGAATCGGAGAAAATGAAAGGTCTTGTCAGGGAGGCTATGGAGAGCGGCGCTCTGGGTTTATCGTCAGGACTTATTTATGCTCCCGGTGTGTTTACTCCAAAGGATGAATTGATTGAGCTTTGCAAAATAATCGGTGAATATGGAGGAATTTATGCCACTCATATAAGAAATGAATCCGATGATGTGATAAATGCGGTAAAGGAAGCCATAGAAACAGGCAGACAATCAGGAGTTCCGATTATAATTTCACACCATAAAATTGCAGGAAAGAAGAATTGGGGCAAGTCGGTTGAAACTTTGGAGTTGATTGAAAAAGCAAACACGGAAGGTCTGAATGTTGCATTGGATCAGTATCCATATATGGCGGGATGTACAACGCTTTCAGCAACGCTCCCCCCGGAGTATCATGAAGGTGGTATGCAAAAACTTCTTGAAAGGATCAAAGATACAAGTAATCTGGATGAGATCCGGCGTGATATACTTGAACCCAGGTATAAATGGGAAAATTTTGTACATCTTAGCGGATTCGATGGTATACTGGTACAGGTTGACGGTACGAAGAAGACAGTGGTACAATATGCCAAAGAAAAGGATATGGATCCTATTGAAGCAATAATTGATATTCTGATAAAAACCGAAGGTTCGGCATCTGCCATATATTTCACAATGGATGAAGGAGATATGGAGCGGATTATGAAATACCCGTATACGATAATAGGTACCGACAGCACGCTTGCCATGCAGGAGCTGAATACTCATCCGAGAGCGGTAGGAGCATTTCCCAGAATACTTGGTCGGTATGTCAGGGAGAAAAAGATGCTGAAGCTGGAAGAGGTAATACAAAAGATGACGTCACTGCCCGCACAAAAAATAGGACTGAAAAACAAAGGACTTGTTAAGGAAGGATATGATGCGGATCTGGTGATATTTAACCCTGGCGTGATTATTGACAGAGCTGACTATGTAAATAACTGCACAAAAAATGAAGGAATCCATTATGTAATTGTAAACGGCAGGATAGCAGTAAAAGATAATTTGCACAATGGCGTATGCAACGGAAAAGTTGTCAGGGCGAAATAGAAAAAGTGATAATGAGCATGATTCAGGGTCGAAAGGAGTTGTTGATATGCTTTATACAGGATTAGTTTCAGTTACTTTTCGCAAGCTTGCAACCGAGGATATTATCAAGCTTGTGGTACAAGCCGGCTTGCAGGGGATTGAATGGGGTGGGCATATCCATGTCCCCCATGGCGATATAAAACGGGCAAGAGATGTTTCTAAAATGACGGAAGATGCCGGATTGCGTGTTGCTGCATATGGTTCATACTATCAGGTGGGCTGTGAAGGATCGGGGTCAATTACTTTTGAGCAGGTACTGGAAACGGCAGTAGCTTTGCAGGCGCCTACCATACGCGTATGGGCCGGAAACAGGGGTTCGGAGGATGCCGATGGAATGTGGTGGAGCAAGGTTATTAACGAATCCCGGCGTATTTCAGAATTAGCTGAAAAGGTGGGGATCGTGGTTGCTTTTGAATATCATAATAACACCCTGACAGATACATCCTTATCTGCATGCCGGTTGCTGAAGGAAGCTGGCTGCAGGAATACGGGCTGTTACTGGCAACCGCCGGAGGGACTGGATGTTGATTTACGTTTGTATGGATTAATGCAAATAATGCCGTGGTTAAGCAATATACATGTTTCCCATTGCGTATTTAACGAAATTATGCCTTTATCCGATGGGAGTGGTGAATGGCAAAAATATATGGAAGTTTTTAAGAATATAAGCGGGGACAGGTTTTGCATGCTCGAGTTTGTTAAAAATGACAACCCGGATCAGTTCCTGCGGGATGCCGAAACACTGAAACATATGGTATAGTGTTATATTTAGGAAGCTGGAAATGAATAGGGAAAAGCTAAAAATATTAGTCAATGCCGACAGGAGGTATTGGTATGAACAGCAAATTGGCGATATCCGGGGGAGATAAGGCAGTACGAATCGAACCCGGGAATATATTTACCTGGCCGATTATTACAAAAGAGGATGAGGATGCGGTACTTGAGGTACTTCGCAGGGGTGGGATGTCGGGGACCGATGTTACGGTACAGTTTGAAAAGGAGCTTGCAGAATGGCAGGGGGTGAAATATGCCCTTGGCTTTAATAACGGAACGTCTGCACTCCAGGGAGCCATGTTTGGCTGTAAGGTCGGGGCAGGCAGCGAAATAATCTGCCCGAGCATTACTTATTGGGCGTCGGCGGCGCAGGTATTCTCACTGGGCGCTACGGTTGTATTCGCTGAAATAGACCCTGTTACGCTTTGCATTGATCCGGGCGATATAGAGCGCCGGATTACTGAACATACGAAGGCGATAATGGTTGTTCACTATCTTGGGCATCCGGCAGATATGGACAGGATTATGGAAATTGCGAAGCGCCACAGTATAAAGGTGATAGAGGATGTATCACATGCACAGGGGGGGCTTTATAAAGGCCGCAAGCTTGGCGCTATCGGAGATGTCGGGGCAATGTCAATGATGGGCGGAAAGGCATTTGCAATTGGTGAGGCAGGGATGCTTGTGACGGATAATCTTGAAATTTATGAACGGGCGGAAGCATTGGGACACTATGAAAGGTTCAATGAAAATATTCAGACGGAAGATTTGAAGCCGTATATCGGGCTGCCCATGGGCGGATACAAGTACCGCATGCACCAATTGAGTTCTGCAGTCGGCCGTGTGCAGCTAAAGTATTATGATGCGCGCTGTGAGGAAATACGGAAGGCCATGAATTACTTCTGGGACTTGCTTGAAGGAGTACCCGGGCTTCGTGCCCACCGTACCCAAAAAGACTCCGGCAGTAATATGGCAGGGTGGTATGCGCCGCGTGGCATTTATTGCCCGGATGAACTGGGGGGGCTTTCGGTGTCCCGCTTTACGGAGGCTGTTAGAGCTGAGGGGGTTGATGATTGCTATGCGGGGTGCAATAAACCGCTGCATACTCATGCATTGTTCAATTCCTGCGACGTTTACGGCCATGGCAAGCCGACCAGGATTGCGAATTCCGACAAGGATGTCAGAGAGTACGATAGTAGTCTTCCGGTAAGTGAGAAAATAGGTGAAATGGTGTACCGTATACCGTGGTTTAAGCATTATTACCCTGGTATAATCGAGCAATACGCAAACGCATACCGTAAGGTTTCCGAGAATTACAGGGAATTATTGGAGGGTGACATGGGAAATCCTCCACACCTGGGAGGATGGCATTTCTTCAAACACCGCTGATGTCCATGTTGATAAGGCTATAATATTACTTTAGCTGAGACAATTGAAAAATGGAGTGATTTTTTGATATGGAGCCGATGGAGTTCTTTGACTGTAATTGTACAATAGGTATGAGAGGGATTGTAAACCCCGGTTCGTTTTATAAGGCTGAGGATATGGTAAAACGGATGGAGCATTATGGTATAAAAAAAGCGTTTGTATACCATTCTATGGCACGCGAGTATAATGCTTCAACAGGAAATCAAATGCTTATGGAAGAAATATTGAATTATCCCTCTCTGTACCCTGTATGGGTAGTGATGCATCATCATACCGGAGAATTTCCGGAACCGGGGATTTTAATAAAACAGATGAAGGAAAACAATATCAAAGCGGTCCATATGTTTCCGGCCGTTCATGATCAGAATTACAGCATTGCCGGGTGGAACTGCGGGGAATTGCTTTCAACGCTGGAAAAGTGCGGCATCCTGTTAATGCTTGGATTGGAACAGCTAAGCTGGGATGATTTATATGATTTATGCAGTGACCATCCCGGACTTAGAATTATCCTGACAGGCGTAAACTACCGCATTGACAGGAATCTTTACTCCATGTTTGAAAAATTTCAGTATTTATATGTTGAAACTATGGGATATAAGGTTCATAACGGAATAGAGGAGATATGCAGGAAATTCGGAGCGGAACGTTTGGTTTTTGGAAGTGGAATGCCGGTATATTCAGGCGGAGCGGCGGTTGGAATGATAAACTATGCACGGATAAGTGAAAAGGAGAAACGGATGATAGCCTGTGAAAACATAGAAACTCTTGTACGGGGTGTAAGGTTATGATGAGTATGTCCGACAGAGCAAAAAGAGGGCTGTCTTTTGATGATGCTTTAATTATTGACTGCCACTGCCATATGGGGTTCTGGCATAATTTCAACAATCCCTGCAATTCTGCGGAAGGTATGCTTGTCAGCATGGATACCTTAGGAGTAAATATTGCCTGTATTGCCGCCCATTCTTCCATAGGACCCGACTACCGGTACGGCAATGATATGGTTATTCAGGCCGTATTGAAATATCCGAACAGGTTTATAGGATATGTTACCATTAATCCCCACTATGTACAGGATATGAAGAATGAACTTGACAAGTGCTTTGCCGTCGAAGGTATCAGGGGAATCAAACTGCATCCGGCTGGTCATGGCTGCCCCATAGACTACAGGAACTATCGTTTTGCATATGAGACTGCCGACGAAAAGAGGTGTCCGATACTTATCCATGTATGGGGAAAAGAAGATGTAGCTGCTATAGGTAAGCTGGCTTCCCGCTATCCGAAAGCCCAATTCATTATGGGACATGCAGGCGCGGAGATCAGAGCTATGGAAGATGCGATAGATGTAGTGAACAGGCATGATAATGTGTTTGTGGATCTGGCGATTTCCTTTACATATGAGGGCAATGTTGAATGGTTTGTCAGTGAAATGGGGTCGAAAAAGGTGCTGTACGGCTCGGATATGCCGTTTTCGACCCAAGGCCCGCTTTCGGAAGGGTTGCCATGGCGGATATCAGTGATGATGAGAAAAGGGATGTATATGGGCTGAATATGAAAAGATTATTGAACAACGTCATCAGTCCCCTACCTCTTAGGTGGCGGGATTCAGATTGAAAAAGCTGTCAGTGGCGGGTAGCAATCCTCCACTGACGTTGTTCAATCGCCACGTGAAAGCGTGGCGCGCA
>VEPD01000280.1 GCA_012027035.1 Ruminiclostridium sp.
GCAATTATCCTGACCATGTGGTATAGGAATCCGTCGCCGGCAATTTCCAGTGCAAATGTGGTACTCTCCGACTGGGGGCAGTTCTTCTTTTTATATCCATGTGGATGGCTCCTGTCCGGCAGACTTGTAAGCTGCTGAGTTGATAATAGAGGGCTTAAAGCGTTTAATGAAATACTGCTGACAGTTCTAACTGTACTTTTAGCACTGCTGCCCGTTGCCATAAAAGCTTTAAAATCATGGGCGCCCAGGAAATATTTCACACTTTCGGCCATAACAGCCGCATCCAGGCTGTAAATCACATGCCACGCCCTATGCCTCAGCAAGGCGGAAGGGAAAGCGGAACTATAGAATACGTACCTGTATTTCTTCCCTTTTGTTGAAAATCTGGAATGAAAATCCATAACAGCTTCTTCGGATTTTCTTATTACTATATCATCCGGCAGCATACTGTTTAAAGCAAATGCGAATTTATCCGGGGGAATGCCGGAAGCAGTGAAGAAATTAGCCACCTGTCCAAAAGCGTGTACACCCGCATCCGTCCTGCTTGAACCTGAAAGACCGATCTCTTCCCCTGTCAGCTTTTTTATGGCGGAAACAATGACATCCTGAACTGCTACGGCATTAATCTGGCTCTGCCATCCATGGTAACTTGTGCCGTCATATTCTATTGTCAGCTTTATATTGCGCATGGGCAGTTATCTCCGTATTCAGCCTATCAGACCTGCAATCGCTGTTCCTATCAATGTCCCGTTTTCAGCTTTTACAAATTCACAATACACGTGTACTTTATCATTTGTAAATATTTTAATATAATGATCCAGCTTGGGTTTTAACATTTTGGATTTGTAGAAGGTAGATCCGTCTACGGCTATACATACAGGAGCACAAGGATCCGTACCCTTTCCGCTTTTCAGAATGACTGCGGTAAGATTAATGGCCACAAACTTCGCAGCTCTTTCAATTACTGCATCAATAAGCATATAGAGACACTTTCTGTCATCATCGGATGAGCAGCAGCCTGCAAGAATATTACTCCCGTATGGGTAAAACAGGAAATCATCGATCTCTTTTGAGCTAAGTGATACGTCACCCGATATCTTTTTTACGAATTCATCTGAAAAAAGCCCTTCCCGGCTGCTTTTCTTACAACGGCAAGCACAATGCCTCCCTGGTAGGCGCCGGAAATTACCTTTTCAAAAGCGTAGCTTCCGGGATTGGCAGTGCCGCTGTCAAATTCAACATCTATCTTCCCTCTGGGCATTTTGTCATAATTGCCCGACTCAACATTTATGAGCATGGTAGCTTCAGAGCTTTGCAAATCAGGCAATTTGCCAATCCTGGCGGCTTTTTCAATATAGCAGGTGTTGGTGCCCGTACCCAGAATGAAACCGATATAACTGTCAAACACCCTGTCGGGGTATGATACTTTTCCTCCCAGCAGTGTAGAGACCGTATCATTTAGGAGCACAAGACTTTTATTATCTTTATATCCCATTTTCTTTACAGCTTTAAGCAGGTTTTCACCGATCAGCTCTCCGTCCACATCCCTTACTTTGACTTCCTTGCTGAACTTCACAAGTCTTCCGTCCTTATTGGGTAATATTACCACAGGATAGGAAAAACAGAACCCGATTTTGCTGCTTCTGTGTAAAACCGGCCGGATATAGCCGGCCATAGTATCGAAAAATTCATCCTTTGAGAGCTCACCCTTTGTGCCGGGCATGGTATAAACTTTAAAATCTTCAATTACAGGCTTTTTATTATTATCAAAGTATACCACCGCAACACGGAAGTTCGTTCCGCCTGCATCTATGACGATAACAGGCTCATTGAGCGGTATTTCACTGTCTATGCTTATATATGTTGGAATCATCAGCAATGAGCTTTCTTCAGCATCCAGACCTTTCTGCATTTCTTTTATGAACTTTTGGCAATTGGCGTCCGGATCCACACTTCCATAATCCATCTCATATTTCCTGAGAAATTTGTCTACCTTCTCTATAATCTTATTCATTCTTACCTTCCATCCTTCACGATTCAGTTCAATCAAACCCAAATCCTATATATAGTGAAATAGCATTATTGAATTTTCATATTATCCTATTAAGGCGCCAAGTCTAATTTCATACTATCTCCATTAAGATTAATGCATATAAAATCAGAATCAGGCTTGGCGCCATAGTATATTTTAAAGTTGACAGTTTACTATATAGCGTACTGCAGTAATAGCAAACAGGCAAAAAACATACAGGTGACGGAAGCAATCACAGCATCATTCCCTCCCAGCTTAAGCTGTCTCATCCTGGTCCGGCCCATACTTCCCCTGTAGCATCTTGCCTCCATGGCTGTTGCAAGTTCGTCGGCTCTTCTGAATGCACTGACGAAAAGGGGCACCAGAACAGGTATGAAGCTTTTGGCACGTTGTATGAGGTTGCCTGTATCAAAATCAGCTCCTCTGGCGCTCTGAGCCTTCATTATCTTATCCGTCTCCTCCAGCAATGTCGGTATAAACCTCAACGCTATGGTCATCATCATTGCCAGTTCATGAGCGGGAAGTCCCATTTTCTTAAAAGGCTGCAGCAATTTCTCTATACCGTCCGTCAGCAATATAGGCGTCGTGGTAAGAGTAAGCAGAGAAACGCCAATTATGAGGAGTGCCAGGCGCAATGCCATTATTATGGCTGTATTTATCCCTTCGACGGTTATTTTGCTCAAAAGGCCGGTGGGGTAGACAGGTGTGCCGTTTGTTGTGAAAATGTTTATCAGCATGGTAAAAACTATTATTACCAGAATCGGCTTTAAACCCTTCAAGGTATATTTTAAAGGTATTCCTGAAACTACTATGGCAAGAAAAGTAAAAAAAGTCACTGCCGCAAAGCCTGCATATACTTTAATTATGGGTACAGCATTCGTCTTTATCATGAACAGGGCGATCATGTATACGAAGGCGAGTATTATTTTTGTCCTGGGATCAGCCTTATGAAGCACCGAGTCACCTGGGATATACTGTCCAAGGGTAATATCCTTTATCATGCTTTGCGCTCCTGTCTTGAAAGATACCTTATCAATACATCCCTGGCGTCTTTAACGGTAAAGACATCGTCATTGATATCAGGTAATACACTTTTAAGCCGTTTCATCAGATATGAGATTTGTGGTGATGAAAGGCCTATTTTTTCAAGGGCTTCAGGCCGGTTGAATATGTCTGACACCTTACCGTCCATCTCAATCCTTCCTTTGTTCATAACTATGACTCTCTTAACCAGCCTTGCTATATCCTCCATGCTGTGGGAAACAAGCAGGATGGTAATTCCCAACGTATCATGCATGTTTTTGATAAAACCGAAAATCTCGTCCCTTCCCCTGGGGTCAAGACCGGCTGTGGGCTCATCAAGTACAAGTATGCCGGGTTTCATTGCAAGTACGCCTGCGATAGCAACACGTCGTTTTTGGCCGCCCGACAGTTCAAAGGGGGATTTTTCAAGTATATCTTCATCCAAACCTACAATTCTGATTACCTCTAATATGGCAGGCCGGATTTTTTCTTCCGGTATACCCTGTTTTACCAGTCCGAAGGCAATATCCTTGTAAACTGTTTCTTCAAAAAGCTGGTGCTCGGGGTATTGAAATACAATTCCCACATGCCGCCTCAGTTCTTTCAGATTTTTACCCGCCGTATCCGTTTCATTTATGACAACCCTGCCTGAGGAAGGCTTCAATAAACCGTTGAAATGCTGAACAAGCGTAGATTTACCCGAACCTGTATGTCCGATTATTCCTGCGAATTCACCACTGTCAATTTTAAGACTGATATTATCAAGCGCCAGTTTTTCAAATGGCGTCCCCTTCATATATATGTACGAAAGGTTTTCAACAACTATTGCCATACACACTCCAAACTCTTTCCCCGCATCCGATATCCTAATATAATTATAATGATACAATTGATAACTGCAAGTGTTTTTATTATTTAAGAAAGAATAGTGGTATAATATTGTTGGATTTTTGCATTTAATGTATTATAACAGGATATAACGAAGGGATTACAATATGGATCAGCATTATTACACAGAAAACCCGGCCTCTGAAATCAAGGAAAAGAGCTTTTCACAGACAATAAACGGAATAAACCTGTCTTTTGTGTCTGTAAGCGGTGTATTTTCTTTCGAGACAAAGATCGATAAGGCTTCGGATCTGCTTATAAAGCATTTTGTCCCCTCCGGCGGCTCCGTTCTCGATATGGGCTGCGGCTATGGCGCAATAGGGCTTTACATCAAAGCCCTGCATCCGGACCAATCTGTCTGGATGGCTGATATCAACAACAGGGCTGTCGAGTATGTTAAAATCAATGCTTTAAAAAACAAGTTAGAGGTAAACGTTTTGAACAGCAATCTGTACTCCGGACTCGCAGGTATGAAATTCGACGATATAGTGACAAACCCGCCTATAGCAGTCGGCAAAAAGCTGAACATACAGTTGATAAATGAAGCACCAGACTACTTGAATCCGGGAGGTGCCCTGTGGCTGGTTGCCTTTCACAATAAAGGCGGTTCAACATTGAAAGATATTATGAAAGTCAGGTTTGAAAACGTCGAAGATATTGAAAAAAGCGGCGGGATGCGAGTTTACAGGTCGGTTATGGACGATCAGAAAATTCGCAATAAATAAATGATGCGAACTAACTGGGTGATGGGCGGACATGACTGCAAATCTCTGCATCAGGTTTCGTCATGGGCAGGCTGTAATGTCCTGTCTCGCTGCAATGCGGGC
>VEPD01000239.1 GCA_012027035.1 Ruminiclostridium sp.
AAGAAGTGGAGGTGTTCCCGTTTTGAGCTATGCTTATATGAGCAATATGGAGTTGGAAGAAGCTCTGAGGAAATATATAGACAGGATAAAGAACTCCATTTCGGCAGCTGACGCTGAAGAAATACCGGTAAGGAATTCTCTCGGGCGTATAACATCGGAGGCAGTGTATGCAAGCATTTCCTCACCTCACTATAATGCATGTGCTATGGACGGAATAGCCGTATATGCAAAAAAAACATTTGGCGCTACCGAAACAACCCCGGTAACACTAAAAGAGGGTGAAGACTTTGTAAGAGTAGACACAGGAGATCTGCTTCCCGGGGGATTTGATGCGGTGATAATGATTGAGGATGTTATTGATGCGGGGGATATGGCAATAAATCTCCTGAGCCCTGCAACACCCTGGCAGCATATACGGCAGATAGGCGAGGACATATGCGCCGGCGAGATGATTCTTACATCAAATACCGGAATAGAGCCTGCAGCAATAGGCGCAATGCTTGCCGGAGGGGTGCTGAAGGTGAAGGTGCACAAAAGGCCTGTTGTCGGTATTATTCCCACCGGAGACGAAGTTGTGGCTCCTGCGGAAAGCCCCAGAGAGGGTGAGATTATTGAATTCAATACTTCCATATTCTCTGCAATGCTTGAAGAATGGGGAGCTTCCGCCAGGATTTACAGTATCGTACCCGATGATTGTCAGCTTATCAGAGAGGCTGTGCTCAGGGCGTCCGGTGAATGTGACGCAGTCATTCTGAATGCCGGATCATCGGCGGGAAGAGATGACTACTCTGTTAAAGCGATACGTGAAGTCGGAAAAGTTTTAGTTCATGGGATTGCAATACGGCCGGGGAAACCAACTATTCTCGGTATGGTCGGGAACAAGCCAGTAATAGGCGTTCCCGGATACCCGGTATCCGGAATAATTGTGATGGAAAAGCTGGTAAAGCCGGTAATTGAAGTACTTGCAGCAGTGGGTATCCCCCTCCGCAATAAAGCTGATGCAATCCTTACCAGAAAACTTGTATCTTCACTCAAGTATAAGGAATATATAAGGGTAAAGCTTGGAAATGTGGATGGAAGGCTGACAGCAACGCCGCTTAACAGAGGTGCCGGAGTAATCACCTCCTTTGTAAAGGCGGACGCCATACTTGAAGTCCCATTGAATACCGAAGGGTATGAAGCCGGTTCTGCAGTTGAAGTGGAACTGCTTAAGAGTCTTAAGGATATAAATAATACGCTGGTGATTACCGGCAGCCATGACCCGCTTATAGACATAACCGCTGATATAATGAGAAGAAACTATTCCGGCATTTATATATCGTCCTCCCATATTGGAAGTATGGGTGGTATAATGGCAGTAAAGAGAGGGGAAGCTCATGCTGCAGGAATTCACCTGCTGGATGAAGCCACAGGCCTCTATAACACCGGATTCATAAAAAAGTATTTTCCTGATGGGGAAATAGCGGTGCTAACCTGTGTAAAAAGGATACAGGGCTTTATGGTTGCGCCGGGAAACCCCTGGAAAATAAAAGGTTTAAACGATATTTTCCAGAGCGGCGTCAAGTATGTCAACAGGCAGAAAGGCTCGGGTACCAGAATACTTCTGGATTACCTGTTACGTAAGGACGTATACAATCCACAGAGTCTGTACGGATATGAGAGGGAGGAGTTCACCCATATGTCGGTAGCGGCGCTGGTGGCCTCAGGAAGCGCTGATGCAGGTCTTGGAATATACTCTGCCGCCAGGGCGTTCAGGCTGGACTTCATACCCTTATGCCAGGAGCAGTATGATTTCATCATGCCGTCACGCTTCCTGGAACTGGGAGCTTCCAAGCGCTTTATAGAAATCCTAAAGGCGGATGAATTCAGAAACGCTTTGGAGATGATCGGCGGATATGATACGGAGGACTTGGGGAAAGTCGTTATTGCATGACATCAAAATAACATCAACATTTCATCACTCTTTAAGCCTTGAGCATAGCGAAAGGGGTGTAAGTTAAAATGATAGATAAACTTGGTAGAAAAATCGAATACCTTAGACTTTCTGTTACGCAGAGCTGCAACCTGAATTGTGTCTACTGCAAGCCCGTAAATAAATCCGCAGAAAGCGAGGTACTTCCTGTGGCCTGTGAGAAGTTGACGCCGGGAGAGTTGGAAACCGTGGTCAGAGCTATGGCAGCTTTAGGGATCATAAAGGTAAGGATAACCGGTGGAGAACCGCTGTCGAGGCCTGATATCATAGAAATTGTTAAAAAGATTTCAACTATTCAGGGGATTGTAGATCTGTCCATGACTACAAACGGTACACAGCTTCCGGAATTTGCATATAAGCTTAAAGACGCCGGTTTGATGCGCCTTAACATCAGCCTCGACTCGCTAAAGCCTGAAAGATTCAAGCTGATTACGGGAATACCAAAGCTTGGGCGTGTGCTGGAAGGTATCAACATAGCTCTTGAAGCAGGTTTGTCGCCTGTCAGGATAAACACCGTACTGATTAAGGGAATCAACGATGACGAAATAGCAGACTTTATGAGGCTTGCCTGTGATAAACCTCTGGAGGTAAGGTTCATTGAACTTATGCCTATCGGAAGCTTTGGTGAGCAAAATTTAGATAAGGTGGTTTATAATTCCGATATTATAAATGCCCATCCGGAATTGGTCCGGTGTGAAGAAGAATATTCGGGACAGCCCGCCAAATATTATAATATTAACGGGTATAGAGGGAAAATAGGATTTATAAGTTCATTAAGTCATAAATTCTGCAGCTCCTGTAACAGAATAAGGTTAACGTGTGATGGTAAAATTAAGCCCTGTCTGGGGAACAACGGTGAAGTGGATCTCCTGGAAGTCCTGAGATATGACCCTGGGAGCCTTGAACGCGTGATAAAAAAGGCAATAAGCGAAAAGCCCGGCGGGCATAATTTCGGAAAAGACTTCAGTTCTGCAAGGAATATGAACATGATTGGCGGATAACTCTAAGGATTAAATTTTATACCGGTGTATAGTGGGGGAGTGGAGAATAAAATGGAGCTTACACATATTGATGATAAAGGAAACGCGAGAATGGTTGATGTATCACCAAAGGAAGCTACTTTCAGAGAGGCTGTTGCTGTGGGAAGGATATCTATGAAGTCGGAAACCCTTTCCCTGGTTATGGAAGGTAATGCCCCAAAAGGGGATGTGCTTTCCACTGCAAGGATAGCCGGAATAATGGCAGCAAAACGAACACAGGAGCTTATCCCGATGTGCCATAACATTCCACTGGACGCAGTGAAGCTGGAATTTCACTGCGACACAGGTAATAACTGTATAAACATAAAGTCCATAGTTAAATGCACCTGGAAGACCGGAGTAGAAATGGAGGCTTTAACGGCGGTATCGGTTGCAGCACTTACGGTCTACGATATGTGCAAAGCCATTGACAGGGAAATGGTCATAGGGGATATAGCACTTTTAAAAAAGACCGGCGGCAAGTCCGGGGATTATATAAAACAGACTAGAAACAACGAGTAGAAGCATGAAGAAATAAATGACAGGGAAAGGAGTGCTTGCGGATATGCCAAAGGTTATTGCAGTAAATATAAGCGACAAAAAAGGTGTTCCAAAGAGAACTATCGAGTTTGGAGAATTTATTGAAGACTTCGGTTTGAAAGGCGACGCCCATGCAGGAAACTGGCACAGGCAGGTCAGTTTTCTGGGTCAGGAAAGTATAGACAAGATGAAGGCTCTGGGAATTAAAGGCCTGTGTACCGGCAAATTTGCAGAGAACATCACCACTGAAGGTATAGAGCTATACAAATTAAATATAGGAACAAAAATTGATATTGGCGGAGCCATATTTGAAGTGACACAGATCGGAAAGGAATGTCACAAGAAATGTGCCATATTTCACCAGATAGGAAATTGTGTCATGCCTATCGAGGGTATATTTGCCCGGGTTTTGAAGGGCGGTACCGTAAAAGCGGGGGATGAAATACGGATTATGGATGGGAAGGGGATATAAGAGAACGATACAAAGCGTCAAACATCATCTATAATGACAGCAGTAACCGTTTGACTTCAAGCTTGGTTTATTTATTGCAACCATTTTATAATAGTTTTAATAAACGGATAGTGAAAACCCCCAAGCTTTACTTCATGGATACCGGCCTGGTGAACTTTCTTACTGGCTGGTACACTGCTCAACAATGCGTCCTTAACAAAAATATCCATAGCACGAAGAAATCCTTTTACGGGTATCCTGATTTTGTATGCAAAGATTTTGTGTAAAGTTTCCTTGACATATAGTCAAAATGGGGTTATTATATATGTAAAGGCAACTTTACAACACAGGAGGTGACCGACCAGTGAAAAACAACCTTCGTGAGTTAAGGCAACAGGCTAATATGACTCAGGAAGAATTAGGTGAGTTATTGAACGTAAGCCGCCAAACGATAATCTCGATTGAGTCGGGACGTTATAACCCCTCTCTTGAGCTGGCTTTCAAGATCTCACGGACTTTTATGCTGTCCATCGAAAAAATATTTAATTGCGAGGAGGATGTAAAATGACTTCAAAGTTATCCAAGCAAGCTATTCTATACTGTACCGCCCTCGGTGCAGTGATTTTGATTGCAGCGGTATTATCCCGCGGGCAATATATAATGCGGATTATTCCCGTAGCCACAGGGATGTTTATTGCAGGCCCAGGTGTATCGCTTTCCTATAATAAAAAAGGAAAAATCCCCGAAAGTGAGTGTGATGAACGTGAAATGATTATTGTTGAAAAAGCCATGAAGGTAACTTTTTTTTTCATGTCTTTCGTCCTTTTTGGTTATTGGGCATACGATGTTTCACAAACGGGTATGATATTGAGCTTTCCCAGCCTGTTGTTAATTCTGCTCTGGGTTTCTTTCATAGCGGCATATGTATTTTATAAGAAGCGACATTATTGACATCATCGATAACAATTCTCACTTGACAATTATACTATATAGTAATATTCCGCAAGGAGTCTAAAAACCAGTTACGATGATGTATCCGTTCGCATGAACAAAATCTTCTACGAAGGCTTCACAGATGAAGAAATTATTGCTTTTGAAAATGGACTGATACGAATATTAGACAATCTTACAGGAAAGGTAGCATCAAAATGAAAGAAACTATAAAATACGAAATCTCCACTTTGCGTAAAAATGGCAATATTGCTTATGTCGCTTCGGTCAACGACGACGGCTATCCGCAAATCAAGGCAATGCTTGTCCTGGAACATGACAGCGCGTTAAAGCAATATTTCTCGACTAATCTGAGTTCAAAACGCGCCCAGCAATTTCTTAAAAATCCGAATGCGTCTGTATATTACTGTAATGAAGAAGAATTTAAAGGCGTTCTTTTTACTGGAACTATGGAAGTCTGTACTGACCATGACACAAAGGCTTTTCTATGGCGGGAGGGATTTGAAAAGTATTACCCAAAAGGGGTGGACGATGAGGATTACTGTGTGCTTCGGTTTACGGCAGATGATGTAAACTATTATTATGGTCTGAGCAATACTACTTTTTCAATAAAGGAGCTTTGATATGGAAGCAATTACAAAGGATAATGCAGGTTTTTTTACTCAACAATTATTTCTGATCGGAACTTATAACGAAGATGGAGCACCAAATTTCGCACCAATCTCATGGATAAGTTTTACTTTAGGACCTCCAAGATGCCTTGTAATCAGTATTAATGGCACAACAAGGAAAAAACAAACTACGCTGAATATTGAACGTACAGGGCTTCTTTCCGCTACGATTGTTACGCCGGATTTACTGCCCTTTGTCGAACAGAGAAATAAATCAACACAGCGCGAAGGGATTCTCATGCCGTATGAAGCTGAACAAGGCAAGGTGCTGAATGTACCTCTTCTAAAGGGAGCGAAATGGTCATATGAGTGTAAGGTTATTGAAACCGTTCATATCGGTGGATGTGATACTCATTTTGCTGCTTTCGAAAATGTGAATGTCCAAGAAGATATTCAAAAACTCGACTTTATTGATCTTCGCGAAATAGACCCGGTTATATACTCACCCAACAACTATTACACAGTTGGAAAACACATCGGAAAAATCGGAGATTATTCAAAGTAAATACAATTAATTAGTATATTTTTCTTGTGTAATATATAATAATATGATATTATAATGATATCAAAATAATATAATGAATAGAGGTGTTTCTTTTGAAAGAGATTTACAAAAATGTCCAATCGGGTATGAAAATGATAATACTCACATCACTGCTTCTTATTGCTTCAATAGCCATTTTCACTTATGGCGTTTCAAAGAATTTGGATATTCCCGCCATTGCAGGCACTGTACTTTTTATCGCTTGGATATTCTTTGTATTTGGTTTTTTTACTTTGCAGCCAAACGAAGCAGCTGCTTTGATATTATTCGGTGATTATAGGGGTACGGTAAAAAAACCAGGGTGGCTTTGGGCAAATCCCTTTTATATTAAAAGAAAAATTTCTCTGAGATGCAGGAATTTCAACAGTGACAAATTGAAGGTAAATGATGAGATGGGAAATCCCATAGAAATTGCAACCGTTATTGTCTGGAGAGTTCAAAATACAGCTGAGGCGTTGTTCGACGTAGACAATTATATCGAATATGTGGAAATTCAAAGCGAATCTGCCTTAAGGCATTTAGCCGGACTTTATCCGTATGATATAAGCGACAATGAAAAGCATTTATCTTTGAGAGGCAGTTCAGATGAGGTTTCGGAAGCTTTAAAGGCAGAACTTCAAGCAAGGCTTGGAAAAGCGGGAGTTACGGTAGAGGAAGCAAGACTGAGCCATCTGGCATATTCACCTGAGATTGCGGCAGCAATGCTTCAAAGGCAGCAAGCATCTGCTATAATAGCTGCCAGACAGAAAATAGTCGAAGGCGCTGTAGGAATGGTTGAAATGGCGCTGAAAATGTTAAATGAGAATGGAATAGTAGAGTTGGATGAAGAAAGAAAGGCTGCAATGGTTAGCAATCTTTTGGTTGTACTATGCGGAGAAAGGTCAACACAGCCGGTTATAAACACCGGCACACTCCATAACTAGCCTAAACATGCGATAGGTATCGGATTTTTGTGTTGTGCCGATCTTAAAGTACTCACATATACAAAAATGCTCCGTGCTTTAAGCCTGTATACCTTATACTCCTCGCTTCTGATGTATTTGATTGGGTAATGCTGTAATAGTTCTCAATAGGTTAGTAAATAAATTTTTAGAAGGAACAATTTTAAATGACTGAAAAAAAGTCAATATTATTAAGGTTGGATCCAAAAATGTGGGATGAAATAAATAAATGGGCAGATGCAGAATTTCGCTCCGTAAACGGACAAATCGAGTATCTGC